>JAEWIG010000414.1 GCA_023387295.1 Bacillota bacterium
GATATGATGAAGACCCTCAAAGAAAATCTATTCGCAACTGTCCACCCCATAAAGACAAAACCATCCATTTTGTCCACGACCGGTGCCAGGCACCGGTCGTGGACAAATTTTCAACTTAAATAAACCCAAAGGCATTCCCGAGTATTTTCGGAGAATGCCTTTGGGTTTTAATATCATGTTATTGTAGTTTTTTCTTTACTTGATAATGCAAACTACTGCTTTACTTTTTTACCTTTTCACTCAACTGCTCAAACCAGTCTTTTGTTTTAGCAGGGTCTTTATCATTGATAAAAATATGTTTATCTTTAACTTTTATATAGAGGTAAGGTGAAGAGCCTTTGTGGATAAAAAGCAAACTGCTACCATAACCGGTTACTTTAAAATGACCTTTTGACAAAGTAGGTAAGCCAATTCCGTTTGTTTTATATCCTTAGTAGACCATTCATCGCCATACATACCCGTTATTTCAAAGTGATTATCTTTAATTTTCAACTCATATCCTTGATAGCCTGTAACTGAAAGTGCGGTTATGGAGCCGATTACTCCGATAAAAAGGATTGTACTGAAGATATAGCTGCGCTTTCGTTTCTTAGGGATTTCGTATTTAGATAAATAAATGAGTCCCCCCATTAACAGAAAAAGCATAACACCAAACTGAACCTCAAAGACAAACTTAAATGAAGTGAAACTTAAAGGTAGTAAAAGTAGCATGGCACCAGCTGTATAAAGGAGAAGAGTTCCAGTTTTTTGCGGCAGTCCATTTTTAATAAGTTGCTGTTTCTCTTCTTCAGGGCGAGAAACAAATCCTGAGATTAAATAATAGGCTTTTTTGTAGCGAATGGCCCAACCAAATAAAGCAAAAATCAAAATCAATATTATTTCAGTCACAATTAAGCCCCACATGAGAAGCACTCCTTTGGTAGATGTTGCTTATTATTTAATCATAACAGAAAAAATGATAGTTATAAATGTAATTTCATAGTATGGGAACAAGGAAAAGCAGGCTCTCTTTCACTTGAGACCTGCTTTACTTCGTAACGAAAATTTATAATGTGTTAGTTTCATAAAGCTTTAGATTGGCATAAACCGTTTCGATAGTTTTTGCCTCCACACCGGATGTCTCTGCTTGCTCTAATAAGTAGCCAAAAAAGTGATCAGCTTCAATGGGAAGCTGTTTTTCCATATCCTTTAAGAGGGAAGCTTTCATTTTATATCCGAGCTTGTTAAGTCGCTCTTTCTGAAGGTCTTCAACATTATCAAGTATTGGCGCTTTTATTGCTCTCATAATGGAGACTGCTTCAGTTAGAATAGACTGGATTACTTGTTTGCCATATTTTTGTTCCCGAATTGGCCCCATAGGAGAACGGAAAAGAGAGGTAACGCCAGCTACTGTAGAAATAAATAAGTACTTATGCCACATATCCTGTTCAATGTTTTCAGATAGCCTAAAGTCCGCTTTTGTACCTGAAAATGCTTCTTGAAGCTTCAAAATTCTTTCCGTTTTTTCTCCATTTCTTTCTCCATAAACAAATTCATGGAGGACACTATCTTGAATGATTTTTCCAGTTTGATCAAGTGTCGCTTCAATCGCGCACATACCTCCAATAACATGTTTTTCTCCAAATGAGTCAATGAGTGTTGAGATATGCTCAATTCCATTTAGTAATGGAAGGATCATCGTTTGCTCGCTTACATATGGTCGTATGCTTTCAATGGCTCCTTCTAAATGATAAGCCTTTGTGGAAAGGATAATGACATCAAACAAATCTGACTGTTCTCCGGATAGAAGTGTTTTTACATTCATCTTCATATTTCCGTTTACACTTTCAACGACTAAACCATCTGCTTCTAGCTGGGCTTTCCTTTTTTCACGAACGAGAAAAGTAACATCTTCTCCCTTTTCCAAAAGCCTTCCGCCGAAATACCCGCCTAATGCGCCTGCTCCGACAACTAATATTCTCATAACCATATCCCCTTTGTGCATATTTTACAAAAATTATTAGTAATGATATTTCTATCTTAATCTATTATGTCTTCTACAGAAAGACAATTTCACCAAACTGTCCACGGACGGTGCCAGGCACCGCTCGTGGACAGATCATAGCCATTTGTCTTTTTGTGGTGCCTGGCACCAATTTAGTTGGTTGGTGGTGGGATGATGCCGGGATTATAATATTGTGGGACTTTTCCTTCAAGGAATAGGTCACCGACTTTTACCTGATAAGAGACTTCAATTGGCTCTTCCTTGAGAGGGATAATGACATTCATATGGACTTTCACGTTAATATAGGCCTCAAGATAAGTATTGTTAATGCCAGATGGAATGATTTTTGTCTCCACATTTGAAGTGACATCACCAAGAATTTGCAATCTTACGGGAATATCTGGACCTAAGTTCGAGAGTAGCGTCATCCCAGTTGCCATTCCAAGTGGAATATGATAGACGATTCCATTCGAACTTTTCGTAGTTTCCTTTTTTATATTAATATCATTTTTGAAATTTTCCAGCTGATCTATTTCTCCAGCTTCAACTAAATCTAAATACTTTTGCACCCTTTTCGAAGCATCTGCAGTGACTTTATGATAAATTTGTGGATTAAAACTAAAGGCTGTTTCTCCGTTATACTCATGCTTCACGATAAGCTCTTTAATATCGACATTTTCTGAAATGTTTTTATCAATAGCATCGTTTATAGCTTGTGCAGCAAATTGTCTTGCTCTCGTTTCGGCAATATCCATTATGGTTGGTTCGAGATTCCTATTGATAATAATTAGGCTAAACATCGTTAAAAAAATGAAAAAAATTAATGTTATTAATAGAACATATTTGAATGGAAGTGGACCTTTTGTAATCCAATTCCTAGTCTTTCCTTTTTTGATTCTCATTTTTTGTCTCTTAAACACGCAAACCCCCCCTGCTCTTTTGTACAAATATATGTCTGTACTTAAGAAAATAAAACGAAGTAATAGTCTCATTTTAAGGAGAGGCTCTTATAATACGTGTGAATCAACAGTGTCATCGTTTGGACACTAGTTTTACAGAGGTTAATAAGAAAAAAGGCAGTCCTTCAAGGACAGCCCTTTAAGAAAGGATAACTGTAACAATGCTAGCTGTAGCAATAATGAGGACGATGGCTACTTTAGCAAAAAGGGGAATCGAGTCCTTTCCTTTATGATTAATCTTTTCCTCTTCCTCATTCACCGTCTTCCGATAATTAGGACTACAGCAGCCCATTATGCCACCTTATTATAGTCGGATACATCAATTTCTAGAGGGACATTATTAGCCCGAGCTTTTTTAGCACCTATAAAGAATATGACGATAATCGCGGCTGTGATAATCGCACCACCGACATATGCGATATTTAATGGCAAGTTAAATCCGATAGTTGCGTTTAGAATATAGGTCATTGTAGCCATTGTCATAAATATTCCTGGAATCATCGCAATCCAGTAGTTTTTCTTCGCGATAAAGAGATACATTGCTCCGACCCAGAGGGCAATTACAGCGGTTGATTGGTTTGCCCAAGAGAAGTATCTCCATAGGATGGTAAAGTCAACCTGAGTTAAAGCAACTGAAATCGCAAATAAAGGAAGGGCAATCCACAAACGGCTAGTAATCTTCTTTTGTGAAAAATTCATGTAGTCGGCAATAATCATCCGCGCACTACGGAAAGCAGTATCCCCTGAAGTAATCGGAAGAATAATAACACCAAGCACAGCGAGTGTTCCACCAATTGCTCCAAGCATTAGAATCGAAGCATCTTTAACGATTCCAGCCGTACCACCATTTTCTGGCTTCAGCATTTCATGTAATCCACCATAGCCATCAAATAGACTCATTGCAGCAGCAGCCCAGATCATCGCAACAATTCCTTCAGCGATCATCATGCCATAGAAAATTTTCCGACCTTGCTTCTCATTTTGTGTCGTACGAGAAATGATTGGTGTTTGTGTCGCATGGAAACCCGACAATGCCCCACAGGAAATCGTTAAGAATAAAAGTGGGAAAATCGGTAAATTATCCGGATGGAAGTTTTGGAAAGAAAGCTCTGGAATCTGAGCACCAGTAAAGATCAATCCGCCACCAACACCTACTGCACTAATTAATAGGAGTGCACCGAAAAACGGATAGAAGCGTCCGATGATTTTATCAATTGGTAAAAGTGTTGCCAAAATATAATAAACGAAAATAGCTGCGACGATATAGCCTAATGCAATTTTTCCATTCATTAAACTGTAAAGCAAATCAGCCGGTGCAGAAACGAAAACGGTTCCAACTAATAATAAAAGAAGAATAGCAAATGCATTAACGACATGCTTCATCACTTTACCTAAAAACTTACCTGCAAGCTCTGGAAGATGTGCTCCACGGTTACGAATGGAGATCATTCCTGTTAAGTAATCATGAACGGCTCCAGCGAAGATACAGCCAATGACAATCCAGACAAAGGCTACAGGTCCATATAGAGCTCCCATAATCGGACCGAAAACAGGTCCAACACCGGCAATGTTTAGTAACTGAATGAGTGAGTTTTTCGTTGTTTTCATCGGTAGGTAGTCAACACCATCATTATGTGTGAAAGCTGGAGTTGGGCGTGCTTCGTTAACCCCGAATACCTTTTCGACAAATTTTCCGTAAGTAAAATACCCGACAATTAATAGGGCGACACAAACTATAAATGTAATCATTGCAGTCCTCCTTAATAAAATTGTAAATACGTTTCTCCCGATTATAAAAGAAAAGTAATTATCAAAGATGGTTTTTCGAACAAGATGCAGAAATCAAGGATTAACATGTAGGTAAAAAAGATTAACATGCACAACATTTTTGGGTATTGTCTGAAAAATCAGTGAAAACGGACAGGAATAAAATAAAAATACGTGTCTGTCCGAAAACGAAGAGCCTGGTACCTCCAACATAATTTATAGATGCGAATTTGAGAAAATGCATTTATATATCGTGTTGTAAGGAGGGAGACAGGCATTTATCGGACAGCCCCGCACTACAGTTCTTTATAGAGAGTTAAATTTCAAGTCGACCACGTAATGCTTTCACATAGTTTCTGCTAACAGATAAGAGTTCATTTCGACCTTTAATTTCAAGCTGATAGGCACCATTAAACCATGGAGTAAGGCGGGTAACATAAG
>JAEWIG010000055.1 GCA_023387295.1 Bacillota bacterium
GAAAGAACACACCTTTACAGTGGAAAAGCTCGGAATTGACGCCGAGGTCGAGCCTGGTAAAGAAAAAACCATTACCTTGAAACCGACTCAACCTGGTACATATGAACTGATATGTCGATACCATTTCCAGGGAGGAATGGTTGGAAAAGTAATAGTCAAATAACAAGTAGAGCCATTCTAAAAACCCAGTAAATATTAAACACAAATTTAATATTTACTGGGAGATTTTATGGTTTTGAATTACGGAATAATTTCAAAAACAGTACCTTGGTTAAAATCAGTCACTTTCATAGAGCCATAAATCCCTAAGTAAAGTGTGGTTTGATCTAGGTTCGTTCCCAAACTAACATAATAAGCTGACCCTGATCCAAAATTATAATCGGTTTTAATAACGCTAAAATCATTTAATTTACAATCGGTTCTTATTCTAGTATAAGCTAAAACCCCTCTAGCCGAAGAACTGGATTCTTCCTTCCGGGCAAGATCCGTAAACACAACACTTTCTGTTAAAGCAGGGATTCTATTCCCCATATATGCTTGCACGCCTGTAAGTGCAGTTCCTCCAAATTTATCAGGTCGAGGATCTTTATGAAAATAACAAGTTATAGGCGGAATTCGCCTTACTGACAATTTTACTGCTTCATCAAAATAAGCAATTGTCTTCTCATTCAAATTCGGATTTTCAGAGCAACCCCTTATAATTGGAGTAGGGAGAGCCCCTTCCCATGCTCGCCAGCCGAAGTTAATTAATCCTTTTTTGTCAACTTCAGATTTCATTAAAAAAGCTTGGACAAGCTGAGTAACCGGTATTGGTTTATTTTGACTGAATGTAAAGATGGACTCTACCAAATCCTGTCCAACATTTCCCACATATTTGATATATTGATTATAAAACTTTTGAAATGAAATGCCCGGAATATTTCGCACCCCTTTAGCAATTACAGTAAGAGCTTCCTGTATAGATAAAGGAAGTTCATTAAACCGTGTGACAACGGGTGGATTCCGGATAGATGTATACTTATCTACATCAATTTCAATTATTTTTCCCGCGATTTCCATATCATTCTGACTTAAATTAAAAGGGTCATAGCCTGCTCCACCATCCCCATTTGTAAAAACGAGTTTTCCTGTTTCAGGTGAAAAATTTAAACTATTGACACCATTATGATTAAAAAATGGTCTTCTTACGTTTAGTATTGTCCGTCGTTTTTGAGGTTGACTATTCGAAAGTAAAATCCATTCTTCTATCGTATCAATATGATCATAATGTGATTCTCTATTTTTCCACTCTAGATTTAAAGTTTTTGGATCACACGGATTAGGTGAAAAAGATTCAGTAAGTGCACCTTGACCTTGTGTTCCTGCTACTGAATAATGAAGATAAAACAAACCGTTATAATGAAAATAAGGATGAAATGCTAAACCTAGCAATCCCCTTTCATCATACCCGGCACCAGAAACACCAGATTCAGAAGTACCTAATTTTATGATTCGTGGGCGAATATCCAAAAAAGGTCGAATAACGCCATCTCTTATGTAAAATATCTCACCTACTTGTGTAGCAATAAATAAAGTTTCCTTTGAGTCATTCGGAAGGATTGCTGTTTTCAATACAGTCGGTAAATTTACTTTACTGATAAGGGGCCGTAAACGAACCTTTACTTTTATCAATATACTTAACACTCCTTCTTCGTTTTTATTCTAAGAATATGATTTGAACTGTTTTGTTAATACCAAATTGAGTGGCAGATTAAGAAGGGAAATCTGAATACCTTGTTGAACTATAGATCAATAAATAAAATTTAATGTAAAGTTTTTCAATGCTATAATTACAAGAACGGTAACTATCATCAAAAAATATGATGGATAAGGGATGAAGTATGGATAAAAGAGCAAGAATTATTAGTATCACAGCCTTGGTAATAGCAATTTTCATAAGTGGATGCTATTTTGTGTATTACAAATATGAGCAAAGGAAAATAGAATTTAAACAAGCAGAGGGACTTTCCATTACAACGAAAACGACAAATATGACGTTAGTTGGAGTGAAGTGGCTGGAACATTATATGGCACAATATCAGCAAAAATATGTACCACGAGTAAAGAAAGTCGAAAAATATGAAATAGATGATATCATCGTTCTAGATGAAGAGAAAAAAGTGATTCAAATTGATTTTAGTATTGAACAAAAAGTAAAAGGAACAAATGGATTAGATATAGATCTAAATTTAGAGAGTGGAATTCAAGAAGGAGCTAAAGCAAAATATCAATGGGTCCTATGGTTTCAAACAACGGATGACGGAATTAATGAAAAAACGTATGAAGTCTATAAGATACAGCGTCCTGCAGCGTATGATCTAGAACATTACACAACGTCAGGGCAGAAAGAAAAAGACGAATATGAACGAGAATTTGTAATGGAAAAAACTTTCGAGAAAAAACAATACACGTATAAAATTGAAAATAAAAAATGTTTCGTTAGCTATGATTTTGGTGATACGTGGAAGTTAGTACCTATTCCTATTGAAAGATTAGCTGAAGTTGGTGATGGTCATTCTCATTACAATGAGTTGCAAGAAGGGAGTTATCTGATTACACCCGAAAAAACAGTCTTTGTATATGGTGGCACATCGGAAACGGGATTGGTAATTGTTTATACAGAAGATCAAGGGGTAACATGGAAAACAACTGAGGTTAATAGCCAAATGAATAGTCTTAGATTGAAATTTTGTAGTTTTCCAACTGTCAAAGATGGTTACATTATTGCAGCAGGTGATAGAACGATGTCCCAAGAAGGTCAAGTTATCTATTCTACATCTGATGGTGGCAAAACGTGGAGTGAAGTTGGATATGGCCCTAGTACGTGGCTCCTTCTATCAGGTGGATTTGTAGATAAAGATGTTGGATTTATGAGTTATCCGAAAGTAGAAGGTGAGGATACAAATTTCTACCGCACTGAAAATGGAGGAAAAACTTTTTCACCGGTTCTATTGCCAATCAAAGAGGAATGGAAGAAGGTTTTCATAGAGCCACAAACACCTTATTTAGAAAATGGAAATTTATTTCTATTAATTGGGCAAGGTAGCCAGGGAGACTTCGAAGGTGGTCGGGTAATGGCGAAATATCAATCTAAGGATTTAGGGAAAACATGGGAATTTGTTGAGTTTGTAACCCCGCCCAGTAATGAAGAAGGATAAGTAAAGTATGTACAAATATAGTAAGAGGAACAAAGCTGTAAATCTACTCAATAATATTTCTTAATAGCTAAGGTTCAAGTATATTCATCAAGACCGTCTCCTTGACGGTCTTTTCTTTTGTGACAAACGGAGTAGGTTGAAGAAGTGGAATTACTCCCCTATAAAAATAGGCATTTACTTTAGTAACAATACCCAGTCTTAGTACATATTTTGTTGGAGAGATGTACAGGAGAATGTACATTTTACAAAGTTGTATTTTATTATTATTGTCGCTTGATTCCCTTTTCTTGTTTTAGGAACACCTTATAAATAAATTTATGGAGGCTATGCAAATGTATGATTTCCAAAGAGACCTACAAACGTTGAATGTTGGAGACTTTTATGCGAACGAGGCAATTCCTTGGGACCCAAATCAGTACTATTCTAATCCAGATGATCGGCAATTTGGTTTAATTTTCAGTTGCTTTAGTTGTTTTGGCTGCTTTGGTTGCTTCGGTAGCTG
>JAEWIG010000114.1 GCA_023387295.1 Bacillota bacterium
GAGCTACACTTTTTTTCATTGTTTTTTTACAAAGTCTTTCTACTTCCCCTACATCTCCCTGTAATGCGATTTTTAATAGTTCTTGGTAAAAATGGAGCGATAAATCACGGTATTCTTTTTCCGAAAAATATCTTTCTGCCATTTTTACATAAATGGAATCGAAGCTATTTAAGATGAGTAGATAAATAGGATTGGGAGCAAGCTGGGCTAATTTTTTTTGTAGATTCCAATCAAATGCAGCAAAGTTTTCTGCATGATCTTCAAGTTGTTCTAGGTTAGCGAGGAGAGCAATTACTTTAGGTTGATGAAAGAAAAGCGCATCACGAATATAAGTAGGAGTTAGTGAGCTTCTTAATTCTAATAAATACACAATAAACTCATCTGTAACAGCATGGTGATGCTCCGCGATGTTTACAAGTGTCGTTAAATTGCCTTTACGCCAATAATCATTTACAATGGCAGGCATTCCTTTTCTTGCTGTTATCCATCCACTCCTTCCTAAACGTTGAAGCACCTCTCGAATAGTTGGACGTCCAACACCAAACTTTTTCGCGAGCTCTCTTTCTGGTGGTAAGGTATTCCCGATAGGATAATGCCCAGCTAATATGAAGCGAATTAGTTCATTCTCAATTTTATCTGAGGCTCGTTCTTTTTCCTTCAAATGATTGTCTCCTTTCTTTTTTTGGTAATACAAGTTATTAACAGTGGTAATACCAAAATTATACTTTTAATTTGAATTTTCTGTCAATATAAAATAAAGCAGTTTTTGTAAAATAAGCGGAAAAAGAATAATATATTGTTATTGATGCTTTGTAAAAAAGGAGATATAAAATGAAACAAAAGAAATCATTAACGTTTAAAATTTTGACTGGAGTTGCTATTTTTCTACTAATTTTAGTTTCGGGATTTTTTATTTATGTAAGCTCATACTATAAAGCTGATTCGTTTGCTTTGGATAGTTTGAAATCCGACTCTCTCGTTAAGGTTGAAGAAAATGGAGATATTTTATTTGAACCGGTATTGAATGCGAAAAATATAGGGTTTATTTTTTATCCAGGAGCAAAGGTAGAAGCTTCCGCCTATGCACCTTTAGCAAATGAAATCGCAGCAAATGGATATCCTGTTGTAATTGCGAAGATGAATTTTAACCTAGCAATATTATCACCTAATCGAGCAGATAGTGTAATCAGCAATCATAAAGATATTGATACTTGGGTAATCGGAGGACATTCTTTAGGGGGCGTAATGGCCGCAGATTATGCACTAAAAAATGAGAAAATAAAAGGTTTAATCTTGCTAGCATCATATCCCCAAGATAAAACTGACCTTAGTAGTAAACCAATAAAGGTGTTGTCATTATGGGGAAGCAATGATAAAGTTGCCGATTTAAACAAAGTAAAAGGGGCTAAAAAGCTTTTGCCAAGTGACTCAGAATTTATCGAAATAAAAGGTGGAAATCATGGAGGATTTGGGGATTATGGACATCAAAAAGGTGACGGGGAAGCTTCGATATCAAATAAACAGCAGATGATGGATGCATCAAAATACATTATCGAACTTCTGGATAGCTTAAACGAAGAATAATTGACTATATTCGTTTGCGTAAAATTCGTGTTGTTGAGCAAAAATAGGATAACGAAAAGGAACTGGCCAATGCTAGTTCCTTTTCTGTTAAATGATTGGTGAATTATCTCCGGTAAATAATTTTTATCTATCGTATGTTGTAACCCTAATCTATTTTTTTCGTCTAAACATTTGGCAATACATAATAACATCAAAGGAGATGTCAGCATGAAGAAATGGATTTTTGTAATGAGTTTAATTTTAAGTTTGGCGGTACTTGGTGCTTGTGGAAATAAGGAAGCGGATAAGAGTGGTTCTGAATCCGACAAGCAAGAAGTAGCATTAGAAGAGGTTAATCAGGAAATTAAAGATGCGATTTCGGAAGATTTAAAGGCTGGTGGAGTCGAAGAGCCACTTGTAGATGGAAAATTAATGTCCTATTTTGAGATTGACTTGATGAATGTGGAAGATCCACAACGCGATTTTTACTTAGAGAAATTAGGAATTCAACAAGATCAATTGAAGGCAGGCTATGTCATTGCGGCAATGATGAATGTGAATGCAGATGAAATCATTTTGCTAGAAGCAAAGGACGAGACAGCTGCTGATTCATTAAAAACTGCATTGGAAAAAGAACTTGCAGCCCAAACACAAACATGGGAGCAATACTTGCCAGAACAATTTGAGAAGGTAAAAAACAATATGATTAAACAAAATGGAAATAAATTGATTTATATCACATACGAAAATCCTGAAAAGATCGCAGACATTTTTGACGCAAATACGAAGTAATGGTTTTCAGTAGTTTACTGTTTCTATTTTTCTTTTTGCCAGTAACATTGCTTCTTTATTTTTTTAGCCCAGCTAAAGGAAGAAATGTTATTTTACTTGTCGTAAGTTTACTTTTCTATGCATGGGGCGAACCGGTCTATGTTGGTTTAATTCTTTTTTCAGCATTGGCGGATTATGTATACGGTCTGCTCATTGCAAAATACCAACCTCGGAAACGAAGGGCTGCAAAGTTAGTGCTCATCCTGTCACTTGTGACAAATTTAGCGGTTCTTTCCTTTTTCAAATATGCCGACTTTATGATTGTTAACATCAATTCGGTGTTTAGCACGGAATGGGCTACTTTAGAATTGCCCTTGCCTATTGGCATTTCCTTTTATACGTTTCAAACGATGTCCTATATTATCGATGTGTACCGTGGGAAGGTGAAAGCGCAGCGGAATTTCATTTCGTTTGCGATGTATGTAACGCTTTTTCCCCAGCTTATAGCAGGACCGATTGTACGATATGAATGGATTGAGAAGGAAATTGCGAATCGTCATGTATCGTTTGCTATGTTTTCTGACGGTGTAAAGCTGTTTATTATGGGGCTTGGAAAAAAGGTCCTCATCGCAAATCAAATTGGTTTTCTTTGGGAGGAAATTCAAGGTATGCCTTCAGGGGAACTGTCCATTGCGACAGCATGGCTGGGGATCATCGCGTTTTCTTTTCAAATTTACTTTGACTTTAGTGGTTATTCGGATATGGCGATGGGGTTAGGGAAAATGTTTGGTTTTCATTTTCCACAAAACTTCAACTATCCTTATATTTCAAGAAGTATATCTGAATTTTGGCGTAGGTGGCATATGACGCTCGGCGGATGGTTTCGGGAGTATGTGTATATTCCTCTCGGAGGCAATCGCAAAGGGAAGACGAGAACATACATGAATTTGCTGATTGTCTGGATGTTAACGGGATTTTGGCATGGAGCCAGCTGGAATTTCGTTATTTGGGGGCTTTATTTTGGTGTCCTTATTTTACTTGAAAAAGTATTTTTACAAAAAGCTTTGCTGAAGCTCCATCCTATTTTTCAGCATCTGTATTTTCTTTTCTTTATCGTAGTAGGCTGGGTATTTTTCGTATTTAACGATTTGTCAGAGGGTTTACAATATTTTAAAGTCATGTTTGGTATGGGGGGACAAGCAGTTGCCAATCAAACATTTCTCTATTTATTGTCGTCTAATGTAATTTTATTGCTCATGGCGCTAGTTGGTTCAATGCCTCGATCAAGATGGATGAAACGAATCAGTGCTTTGCCATGTTTTCAGCCTCTCTTTTATTTGATTGTGTTTGTTTTTTCGACGGCTTATCTAGTTGGGGCGACGTATAATCCATTTTTATATTTTCGTTTCTAAGGGGTGAGCATGATGGAGTTATTTACAAAGTGGAAGCGATGTGCGGAATCTCCTTGGAAAAAGAGAATGAAAAATATCGAGATCATGCTCATAACGGGAGGATTTCTTTTCTTTATTTTTGCAGTCTGTATTTGGAACCTATTCACGCCTGATCAGGAGTTTTCTGAACTGGAAAATCGACTGCTCACTCAAAAGCCGTCATTAAAATTAAAGGGAATCCTCACAGGGGAATTTATGCATGATTTTGAAGCGTACTTATCGGATCAGTTTGCTGGAAAAATAGGCTGGATAACATTGAAAGCGAAGGCCGAACAATGGCAAGGAAAGCATGAAGCAAATGGCATTTTTATTGCGAAGGATGGCTTTTTGTTAGAGAAATTTACAGGTGAAGACGGTAAGTTTATTCAAAATATGGAACTCGTTAAAGATTTTTCCCAAAAGAATGATGCACGAAGAGTATCGCTAATGCTTGTCCCAACTTCTGTAGAATTTTACAAAGAAAAGCTGCCTTTATTTGCGAAAGTCACTTCGCAGGAAACAGTATTAGAAAAAGCTGAAAAGCAGTTAGCTGGCAGTGTTCAGCTACTCAATATATATTCGACCCTACAAGCTCATAAGCAAGAAGAAATCTATTTCAAAACCGATCATCACTGGACGATGAGGGGTGCTTATTATGCTTATGTCGAAGCGGCTAAAATACTTGGCTTCGCTCCTTATTCTTTGGCCGATTTTTCTACAGAGAAGGTGTCCAATGATTTCTTTGGTACGCATGCCTCAAAGGTAGTTGGTTTTCCAGTTGAGCCGGATGCGATTGAAGTACTTCAACCACGTTTTCCGGTCGCTTATGAGGTAACAAATAAAGCTACAGGTGAAGTG
>JAEWIG010000116.1 GCA_023387295.1 Bacillota bacterium
CATATAGGTTTTGATTAACTGGTTCTGTCTCTGATTCTCATCTGATATCATGTCTCACCCCTTTCGTTCTGAAAAATGTACTGTAAAAATTTCTGTGGCTTCAGCTACCGCCTCCCTTTGGGCATAAAGAAGCACCCCTGCCTGCCCGAAAGCAATCAAGAGTGCCATGCTATTCCTATTCTATTTTTACCAATGCAGGTTCATCAAAGCTTCTGCCTTATCCTGCTCGGTTGTCTGTGTATAGAGCATACTGGTTAAAATACTATCATGACCAAGTATCTGTTGAATCGTAGTCATCGGTGTATTCTGTTTTACTAGCTGATAACCTACATTGTGACGAAGCATATGCGGTGTAATATCAACTCCGACTTTCTTTCCATAGTTGTTCAATATAATTTCAATTGCTCCTCGTCCAACTGCTCCACGCTGTCCTATCAGTAACCTTTGACTTTCCGACTGTTTTCTTACTTTCACATAATCCATTATAGCTTTCTGTACCTGTTGGTTCATCGTAAGAGTCCTGTTTACCATCCCTTTTCCAAGTATCCTGATATAATTTGCTTTTTCCGAGAATACAATATCATTTAGGTTCAGATTTGCCAGTTCACTGACTCTTATTCCCGTTCCGAGTAAGGTTTCCAGAATACAAATATGCATCGGATTCTTTGATTGATATATCTGTTCCCTTATTAAAACCAATTGTTCTTGCGGTACTCCTTTATATTCTGGCTTATCTCGGTTCTTGATCAGCTTCACATGGAGCATTTCACCGTCTATTACTTTTTCTTCATATAAATATCTGCAATAGGTATTGAGACTGGCGAGTTTACGATTTAAGGTCTTCACACATGCTTCCTGCTTTAAAAGCACCTGCTTGTATGCCAATAAATCAAACTCGTCCAGTTCCAATATATCCTTATGCAACTGGCTTAGAAAAACGTTGACATCTCTCTCATAACAGTTTATTGTGTTCATACTGAACTCGGATTTCAAAAGGTATTTCTTGAATCCATCTAAATTCTTCATAATGCAGCACCTCCTAATCTTGGTACTACATTAATCACTCTAAAGTGCACAATAGTCAAGGAAAACTCAGTACATAACCCTAACTCCGTTATGACTATTCTTGGGCAATATCCACAACATTATCTTCTTCTACTTCTGACTCATCACTCCGAAGCATCTCAAGAAATAACTCCTTCCTAGCTTGCTCATTCTGACTGGTATCAAGTACCAGTTCTTTTTTGTCTGACCATTCTTCCGGACATCGGTTACGCAAATAAAATGAAATCGCAGCTGCTGATGGTGGTTGATGCTTCTTTGTCTTTTCCAACTTGGTATGCTTCTTCCCCGACTTATCCTCTTCCACAATCGTTTTCAATTCCTCGTACTCATATCCGGTGCAAAGCTTCACTAATGATTTTTCCACTTCATTATTCAACACACTCCTGCCCATATCAACAAGTTCCGATAGGTTTTCGTGTTCCTTGCAATATCTGTACCAAGTATCAGGAGATATATGTAATTTCTTGCATATCACTCTTACGGAATCACCTTGCATCACCCACTCTTTAATGTCCGATAATTGAGGTATTATGTCCGTTTCATATTTTGTCAGTTTATCATTCTCCATTCTCATCACCATCCTTTCCTGTTTTAATTTCATCCAATTCTAATTCTGCATAAGGGATTTTAACACCATCACGAAACAAATATACTTCATCACTTGAACCCACCTTATCAATATAGCGATTTACAATTACATCTGCATATTGTGGGTCTAACTCCATCAAATATGCTTTCCTATCTGTATTTTCACATGCAATCAATGTAGTCCCACTACCACCGAATAAATCCATGACACATTCCCCACGATAAGAACTATTGCTAATCATCTTCTGCATCAGCTCTATCGGTTTCATCGTTGGATGTAAGTCTGATTTACTTGGTCTTTGATAATCCCATACATCTGACTGGCTCCTATCATCTAACTGATGGATTCTTGGAGCATTATCAATCCAACCATAATAAATAGGTTCATATTTGGTGTGGTAATCCTTCCTTGATAATACCAATCTGTCCTTATTCCAGATAATTGTTGATGACCAATGAAAACCACAATCCGATAATACATCCATCATATTACCCCATTCCTGAGCCGACATAAATGAATATAACATAGCTCCTTTATCAGCTACCGATGCAATATTAGAAAATACTTTATATAAGAAATCATGAAAATCATCCTTACTCATGGAATCATTCATGATACTTCTTTTTCTCCAACTAGGATGCTGTGTAGCACCATAATCCACATTATAAGGTGGATCAGTACAGACCAATTTTATATCTGCCCCATCTACCAAAGTCTGAACCATGTCCAACTTAGTACTATCACCGCACATTAACCTATGCTTTCCTAACAACCAAATATCATTTGTTTTTGATATTAGGTTCTCCGGCAATTCAATATCATATTCATCATCTTTGGTATTATTATTTTCCCCTTGCTCCAAATATTCATCCCATAACTTTTCTGCTTCCGATAAGTCAAAGCCTGTGAATTCAATATTGTAATTCTCCTGCTGCAAATCATCCAACAGTTTTGATAACAACTGAAAATCCCATTCTCCGCTGATTTTATTCAGTGCCACATTCAATGCTTTCTCTTTAGTCTTGTCTACATCAACGACAACACATTCTACTTCGGTATATCCCAAACTCTGCAATACAGAAAAACGCTGATGACCACCAATAATAGTCATATCAGCATTTATAATAATCGGCTCAACAAATCCAAACTCCGCTATACTCTTTTTGATCTTCTCATATTCTGCATCTCCTTCTTTCAACTGCTTCCTTGGATTGTAATCTGCCGGAATCAATCTGTTAATTTCAATCTTCTTAAATTCCAATATTATACCTCCACCTTTGATTCTTCTAATACAACATCTCCCTGCTTATTGATTAATTTTCGAATAAATCGCCATATAGCTTTGCAACCTCTCACGATTAATCTTCCAATCAGTTTCTCTAATCGAGTTATGCTTTCTCCTAATAGAATAAGAATACCTAAAGCATACACCACCATTACTACTCTGATTGTATCCATTATCATTTGCCACAATAATGCATCTGTTAATTTGTCCATTTTTCTTGTCCTCCTTAAAATATGATTTTTTGTATATAAAAACTGCCAACCCAAAAAGAGCTGACAGTTCCTATTTTATAAATATTTATTTTTAATATCTTTTTGCTTGAAGAATATTGCCAATAAGAAAATGAAAACATTCCTATTATGTAATATGGCAATACCTCTTCAAAAAATCTCTTACCATTTTTCATAGCACCAGTATACAGTACATTTCAAATGTATATTATTGATCATTCCTATTTAGTGCTAATCTCAAATAGATATTTTTTACATCCCTTATAAATTCTTCTTGATTATGTCCTCCTGTACCAATTTCGGCATAGCTAAATAAAATTTGTGCCAATAACTCCTTGGCTTTTTCCTCTTCCATTAACATAATATCATTTAAAAACTTATCGTGTCTTGACATTTTTCACCTCCTTAAAACAATCCAGCTATTAATGTATCATCCGAATTATTTTTCACATCCTTAAATCGTTGACTAGAACTTAACTCATACGCTACTATCCTATCAGGCGTACCATTTATCCACTCTAAATCCAAAAGATATATCTTCATTTCATCTATAGTAAGGGAATTTACTAAATTAGATAACCTGTCTGATGTTAAATTGATGATTGCTTTCTGATATGGCATATATATGTGTGCAAATGCATCCTGCAAGTCAAATCTATATCCTATCTTAATATTTTTTTCCGAGTGTATAGAATATATCTTTGTTACTTCATCTGGTTTTACACCAAATTTTGGTTCAAGTCTTTCAAGAATATAAAGAAGTGGAATTAAAGAATAATCACTTTCACTATGCCAGTCTTTTAAAATAGACTTTATCTTCTTATGGGACATCTCTTTCCATTCTTCCAGCTTGTCTAATTCTTCGGCAATGTTTTCAGCTATTAGATACTTTTTTATGATGATTTCCTTATGTACTAGTCCACCCTTCAATAGTGATTTTAAACGCTGATCATGGGATGAACTCTTATCGCCACTATATAGGCATTTGTAATCAAAATCTGTTTCTATCTCCAACTGTTTGGTAAATAAATTTTCCATATATGACCTCCATTTTTTATTATCGTATTGTATTACTATTTTTCTTTACTGGGGGCGCTACCAAGCAATCCAGCCGCAAGCGTCTGTTTTACTCTTTCGCACTACCACCCCCAGACCCCCTCAGTGCGAGTTAAAACAATAAGTGTTTCAGATAATTATTCTGATTCTGTCAATTTTAACGACAGCATTCTAATTAATATTATTATAGGATTGTCTTAAAATTTGACTTTTTATGATTTATACAACTTTTTTCCCAATTAGTAATTTATCAGCAGACTTTTTTATTTTCCTCCGTGAACAAACAATACCATAATCTCTTGCTCTTCGAAAATTATCCCATTTCAGTGTAAATTGTTTTGTAAAATCATCAAGATAAATCTCAGTCCCTTCATTGGCATTTTCTAAATACCACGCAGCATCACTCATATTTACAATTCCAATTTGTCTGTTACTAATAATTTCCGAGAGTGCACTATTTCTTCGCATCATGGTATATATATAATCTGGTGTTGTATTTAGCAACTCTGCAATCTCTTTCACATCTCTTAATTCACAAGGTTTCATATCATGAACTAAATTCATGAATTTGTTAGCAATTGTTTCTTCTGTTTCTTCCTTTGGAATAGGTTTAAAATTGATATAATCCACATTAATATTTCTCAATTGATTTTTTACTAATTTTCTCATCCTGATGTCATGTAAGATTACATACATTTCTCCTGCTGGTATTTTATTTCTTTGAATTCGCTTAACTCCTTGATAAATTGATGATGCTTGCGTTGTATATCTTACTAATTCTAGTTCTTTACTATGTTTTTTACTTTCTTCTGAATATTCAACAAGAATACCATCCTTCACAGAAGGTAAAAAGAATCCATATACAGTTTCTTTTGCATCATTATCATGATACGTACCTAAATGCATCTCATCATCCTTAAGCCTTACTCCAGACCAAAATTCATAGAGGAACACATAATAAACTAAAAGAAATTGTGGTTGTTGTAATATAAAAATCTTGTTAAAATCCTTCCAGTCATTTCTCCCCCTCATTGCTTGATAATTAACGGTATTAAAAAACTCTTTTCTAGCATTTAACTTTGGAAATTGTTGTTCTTGAATACTATCATTTATTTTTTTACATTCATCCATATTGTCAATAACTAGTATTTTGTCCTCTTCTTCGATATTTTCTTCGATATATTTTAATATATCATTTTCCAAATCAATATAATTACTCTTACCGGAAGTTGTACTTTTTGAAACCACATCAAAGTACAAAGTACAATTTGAATGGTCTATCAATCTTTTACTTTTACTTGCCATAATAAAAGTCTCCGTTGCTATCTGATATATATAATTAAATGAAGCAGATGCATCAATCCATACATTATTTTTTAATGTAAATAACCTCAAATCAGGATTATATGTATGCAAGCTATTTCCATACAAGATTACACTTCTATTATTATAAAACTGAATAATTGTGGTTGTTTTTTCCATAATACTTTTTTGGATTTGATTCGTACTAGTAGCATTTTCGAACTCCGTAATTTTCTGCAATTCTTTTAATTTATTTTCTGTGATATCCACGGTCAATTGATAGTGTAGCTT
>JAEWIG010000165.1 GCA_023387295.1 Bacillota bacterium
TATTCACGGTGCCATGTGTATTGCTTATTCAGGTCGTTGTACGCTAAGCAATCATATGACTGCACGAGATTCAAATCGTGGAGGCTGCTGCCAATCATGTCGTTGGGACTATGATTTATATAAATTAGAAGGAGAAAATGAAGTACCATTCTTTAATGAGAGTGATTCTCCTTTTGCCATGAGTCCAAAGGATTTGAATTTAATTCAATCCATTCCGAAAATGATAGAACTTGGAATCGATAGTTTAAAAATTGAAGGCAGAATGAAATCTATTCACTACGTTGCTACAGTTGTCAGCGTGTATCGCAAAGTAATTGATGCGTATTGTGCAGACCCTGATAATTTCGAAATTAAGCAGGAATGGCTAGAGGAATTAGCGAAATGTGCGAACCGTGAAACGGCTCCTGCGTTCTTTGAAGGAGTTCCGGGAGTGTCTGAACAAATGTTTGGTAACCACAACAAGAAAACAAATTTTGATTTCGTTGGATTAGTATTAGATTATAACCCTGAAACTCAAATGGTTACTTTACAGCAGAGAAATCATTTTAGACCAGGACAGGAAGTAGAATTTTTTGGTCCTGAAATTGAGAATTTCACCTTCCGAATTGAAAAAATTTGGGATGAAAAAGGAGTAGAGCTTGATGCTGCCCGTCATCCTCTGCAAATTGTTCAATTCAAAATAGATAGACCAGTTTATCCGAACAATATGATGCGAAAGGAGATGTAACACGATGCTTCGTAAACCTGTTGTCATCGGTGTAGCCGGTGGATCTGGATCAGGTAAAACGAGTGTTACTAAATCGATTTGTAATCGTTTCAAAGGGCATTCTATCATGATGTTAGAGCAAGATTTTTATTACAAAGATCAATCTCATCTAGCATTTGAAGAGCGCCTACAAACGAATTATGATCATCCACTAGCATTTGATACTGATCTCTTAATTGAGCATATTAAGAAGCTTTTACGGTATGAATCCATCCAAAAGCCTGTATATGATTATGCCCTTCATACACGTTCGAAAGAAGTGATTGAAGTGGAGCCAAAGGATGTTATTATTTTAGAGGGAATTCTTATTCTTGAAGATGAGCGTCTGCGTGATTTGATGGATATTAAACTTTTTGTAGATACTGACGCAGATTTACGCATTATTCGCCGGTTATTAAGAGATATTAAAGAGCGTGGGCGCTCAATTGATTCTGTGATTGAGCAATATGTAAATGTTGTTCGTCCGATGCATAATCAATTTATTGAACCGACTAAGCGATATGCAGATATCATCATCCCTGAAGGCGGACATAATCATGTCGCAATTGATTTAATGGTCACAAAAATTCAAACAATTCTTGAACAAAAGTCTTTTTTGTGACACAATAGCATAGAAAATATTATATAGAGGTCCATGAATTGGACATAATCATTGCGCGCCCTTTAATAAAAGGACGCGCTCCTATGCATTTACGGTTAATAGCAGTACATAAAACAGACAGAACACAATTTTTTATAAGGGGAAATAGGGTAAACCTATTCGTTTTGTATATGATTGTGGAAATTTGAAGGAGTGAAGGTTTTGGCTATTGAAAAGGTTTTCCCAATGACACAAGCTGGAAAAGAGAAGCTTGACCAAGAATTAGAATATTTAAAAGCAGTAAAGCGTAAAGAAGTAGTAGAGCGCATTAAAATTGCTCGTAGCTTTGGTGACTTGTCTGAGAACTCAGAATATGATTCAGCGAAAGAAGAGCAAGCATTTGTTGAAGGAAGAATCACAACGATTGAAAATATGATTCGTAACGCAAAGATTATCTCTGAGGATGAATTAAGCAGTGACACTGTTTCTCTTGGAAGCTCTGTTACGTTTGTTGAGCTTCCTGATGGAGAAGAAGAAACTTATTCGATTGTTGGTAGCGCAGAAGCTGACCCATTCGAAGGTAAAATTTCTAACGATTCTCCAATTGCGAAAAGCTTAATTGGACGCAAAGTAGGCGACCAGGTGAAAGTACAAACTCCTGGTGGAGAAATGGACGTAAGAATTACGGCTATTAAATAATAAATTGTTTGAAATTGAGAAACCTCGTCAAAACTTTTGACGAGGTGTTTTTTATGTGGAGAAAAAGAATAACGATATGGCTTTTTATTTGTATGATTGGACTCTTGGTGTTAATAACAAGACTAGCTCAGCTCCAACTAATTGCAACAGAAAATTTCTCAAAAAGACAAATTAATCTGCTTGAAGCTAGCGTTAATCAACGTTCGCAAGAAATGATTCTTGATAATGGGCGTGGAAATTTTCTTTACAACGATGGAACGTTAATTTCTTATCAACGTCTCCCTGTTCTCATCTTGTTTCCTTTCTTGGATAAAATGAAATGGAATGCGAAAAAAGTGTCAGAAATAACAGGTGTCTCCGAATATGCTCTTCGGTACGCAGTTAAAGAGGCAAAAGAGCCTTTTGCCTACGGAGCTAAGGAGGCATTTCAATTAACTGAGCAACAAATGAGGGAAATCAATGCTCTTAAGATTCCTGGTGTTTTTGCAGTAGAAAAAAAATATCGTCTAACCGATAATCCTGCTGAGCATTTACTTGGCATTACAGGTGAGAATGAGACGGTATTGCGAAGAAGATATCCAGATAAAGAATTATCTGCAAAAACAATGATCGGTCTTACTGGAATGGAGAAAAGTTTTGATGAGTTTCTTTTACCTGATGGGAAATCAAAGCTTGTGTACCATGTCGACGCAATTGGTGGCCCATTGTTCGGAATAGATGTTAAATATGTTGAACCAGCCAATCCTTTCTACCCGATTAATATTAAAACAACACTGGATCGTGATTTACAGACGATGCTAGCAGCTCTTGTAGAGAAACATGGTGTAAAAAAAGGTGGCGCAGTTCTTCTAGATATCGAATCAAATTCTGTTCTTGCGATGGTTTCTCGACCGGTGATTAACAAAAAGGACCCCTTTCATGAAACGACGGGAGGAACAGAAAATGAGCTATTAAAGCAACAAATTATGGGTTCTGTTTTTAAAACTGTCGTTGCCGCTGCAGCTTTGGACTATGGACTTGTGGATTCTGACCGTACTTTTGACTGCAGTAAAAAAATTAATGGTGAACCTGATTTAGTTTTTCAGTACGGGATGTTAAATTTTTCTGATAGCTTTGCTAGAAGCTGTAATCAAACTTTTGCAACGTTAGCGAAAGAATTGAAGGAGATTGACCCGAATCTTATAGAAGAATATGCAAAACGACTTTCATTAACTGGGCCAGTTGGCTGGAAAGGCGATATTTATCATTTCTCAAATTTTAAGCAACTTCAAGATGAAGAGGCTGGGCGAGTTTTTCTATCTGATGATGCAAAAAAAGATAATAATTATGTCGCGTTAACCGGAATAGGGCAGCATGAGGTACGTGCGAGCCCACTAGCAGTTGCAAATATGATGGCAACAATTGCTCGTGGAGGAAATAAGGAAATGGTTCGAGTAGCCTCAAAAATTGAGTATAAGAATCGAACATCTTTGTTAGGGTTTGATGACAAGAAAGTGGATGGTGAAACGATTTCTCCATATACAGCGATGAAGCTACAAAAGCTTTTGCGAGAGGTTGTAATAAACGAAAATGGTACGGGAAGAGTGTTTCAAGGAGTAGTACCTTATGATGTTGCGGGGAAATCAGGTACAGGGGAAACAGGAAGAAGCGTTGATGGAAAGCAGCTATATAATAAATGGTTTGCAGGTTATTTTCCATTCGAAAATCCCAAATACGCGTTAGTTACGGTTAACTTAAATGTGGTTGACGGGACTGGAGGAGTAAACTCACTCTTTGCTGATATCGTTAAAGGAGTATATAATTACGATGGTAATGGCCATTTACAGTGAAACTTTTTATTTCTTATTTCCGTCCAAATAAAAAGAGATAATCTTAATAGACAGAAATACTGTTTCATGTTTGAATAAAGTCATGCTTAATAAGCTTGGAGCGATATATAGTTGGGAGGAGAATCTTTTGAAGTACGATTCATATAATCGTAAATCTCGTTCTGATATGCGAGGAAAACGGAGACGAACAAATTTAATTTTAAATATTTTAATTGGAGTTGTTCTTCTGTTAATCATCATTGTTTCGTCTATCATTTTTTTTGGCGGCAATGATGATAATGCATCTGATAAAAAACAGGATAATCAAATTGAAAGCAAGCAAGAAAGTGCAGCAGGTGACGATGTAGATAGAGATGAAGATGACAACATTGTTGAAGAAGAAGATAAGGAAACTGCCGCCACGACGGAGGAAGAACAAGAAAATGAAAATCAATCAGATGAATCTGATGAAAATAATTCATTAACACAAAATCCCACTCCAGCTGATAAAGAGGACGAGATTGTAACATCTGGTGGAGAAAATGAAAATGTGAAAAGAACGATTGAAAATCCAAGCTGGCAGCCAATTGGTACCTCACAAGTTGGCGAGCATACTTCCGTATTTGATCCTGACTCTGTTGACTGGGCAGAAATGATTCAGGCGATCACCTATGCGACAGGTGTTGAAGAAAATAATATGAACATCTGGTTTATCGGCAATAATGGACATAATCGAGCTATAGGCACAATATCTTCCAAAGATAAACAGGAAAAATACCGAGTATTTATTGATTGGGTAGATGGTCAAGGCTGGAAACCAACGAAGGTTGAAGAATTGTTTGAAATTGAAAAAAAACCTGAGTAAAATAATCAGGGGAAACAGCTTTGTCCAAAAATCAGGATTTGATTTTAAGTAGATAAGAAGAGAGAGGTCTTTAACGATGAAAATTGGAATCATTGGGGCGATGGAAGAGGAAGTAGCCTTATTACGCGAGAAAATCACGAATAAGGGTCAAGAAACAATCGCTGGCTGTGAATACACAACAGGAGAAATGGAAGGCGTAGAGGTGGTTCTACTGCGTTCTGGTATTGGAAAAGTAAATGCTGCCTTATCAACGGCGGTGTTGTTAGAAAGATACAAACCTGATTATGTTATTAATACTGGTTCAGCAGGTGGCTTTAATCCAAACTTAAATGTTGGAGATGTTGTTATTTCTACAGAGGTAAGACATCATGATGTTGATGTAACGGTGTTTGGATACGAATATGGTCAAGTACCACAGCTCCCTGCAGCTTTTGAAGCAGATAGTAAATTGCTTCAAATCGCGGAGGACTGCGCAAAGGAAATTACAGATATTCAAGTTGTTCGTGGATTAATTGCTACAGGCGATTCATTTATGAATGATCCAGTTAGAGTAAATTTTGTTCGTGAAAAATTTAAAGATATACAGGCGGCTGAAATGGAAGCTGCAGCAATTGCCCAAGTTTCATACCAGTTTGGTGTTCCGTTTGTGGTAATCCGTTCATTATCAGATATTGCTGGAAAGGATTCCGATGTTTCATTTGAGCAGTTTCTTGATAAAGCTGCACTTCATTCAGCTGAACTAGTTATGAAGATTGTAGCAGCTTTAAAATAGAACCAAAAATATATGTCGATAATAGAAAAAATTATATAGGAAAAAAAGGTTTACAAAAACAGAAATTGTGGATATAATTACCAATAGAAGTGAAAAATTCTAAAAAAGGAGGTCGAATGACATGATGCTTAATGTAATTTCAGTCAACCAATTAAATCAAACTTTATACTCAACGAATTCGACCTACATGGAATGGATCGCTTAATTTCGATTACATAAGATATCCAAGCCGCAGGGAGAATCGTGCCCCTGTGGCTTTTTTATGCCTAAAAAGCCGCGGGAGCAATGTCTCTTTGCGGCTTTTTTTCGTCTTTGAAGGATATCTAAAGGAGGTGAAACTCATTATGACACTAAATATTTTGTTTTTAACCATTACGATTAAAAAAAGAAGAATAACAGTTGAAGAAGCACTTCACAATGAAAAGGTTATGAAGATTTATGAAGAAAATCGTGATCGACAAATGACTATGTATCGCCCATTTTAATGAAAATAAATGAACGGAAAGGTGGTAATGAAGATGATTTTTCTAATGCAAGGCAAGCAAGCTATCATATCGGTGGAGATGGACACCACCTAGCGAAAGAAAGAATAGGGGGTAAAGCCAAATGTCTTTACATGTTTTATTGTTGACGCTTGAATTACGGAAAATGATACGTTCCTAAGAACTCTCCTAAACCTTCCATTTCAATCGGCTATCTTATTTAACACAATGTTCATATTCACTGTAAATATAAACATTGTGGATATGGTAAATTTAAGTAAATAAGGTTGCGAAGTGGGAGGTTACTAATATGTTTTCCATTGTAATGGGGCTCGTTCTATGTGCAACAATTGGTGTTATCATTGCTACTGAAGTAAGTGTGGAATAAATGAAAAAAGGATTGACCATTTCTGGTTAATCCTTTTTTATTTCCTATTTTCTGGTCGAAACCATAGGAAGATTACTAAGACAGTTGTAGCGACAAATAAAAAAACCGTTTTAAAAGAAAACCCATTAAATATGATTTCAGCCAAACTTGCAACCAATACGATTACAAAAACTAATAGTAAAATAATTCGTTGTGCACCCAATTACTTTCCCTCTTTCATCCATTCTACGTCGACTTGTAGCGATTTAATTAAGTAATACTATATAAAATATATATGAGTGCTTGCTCCAATGCTAGGATTTCTATAAAAAGAGCAAAAAAGCCGCGGGAAAACGGCTTTTTCATATATTTGTAAAGTGTACGGTTTTAATGTGCTGCATGTTTAAATAGACTTGTTCCTCTCTCGCTGTGGTTAGCTCGATGAAATTATTTTGAAGGCTATTGATTTTTCCAATTAAATTGGCATTTTCACCTACATTGAATACTACTAAGTCATCGACCATTTTTTCGATCTGTACTTCAAACGTTCTTGCTAATGAAATGTTTACAGGATTCATAGGCAGTTGTTGATTGCTTAAACTGTAAGGGCGCTGGTTTGCTGTATATGGCATAATCCATTTTAGATGATTGAGGGAAATGAGCATCGTTTTATATACAGGTGAATAAAATACAAAATAATTATTCATGACACTTGAAATATAGCCAGGAATAGGCTGGTTTCCTGTTATATATATATCAGTAAACATACCCTTACCTGAATTTAATACTTTTCTTAATGAGAGCTCATCATCATGCTCAATATGAGGGGTTCCATTTGGTGCAGCAATTTCATGCTCGTTCGGCTCTAATTTTCTTATGTTTTGAATATGAACGATCGGGAGGTAGAGGTAATCTTTTCCGTTAAATATGACGACAACATCACTTCCAACATCTATGAGCATGCCTGCGACTAATTTTTTTCCTGGAAGCTGCATCGATATTTTTTCGCCAATTAATTTTCGTAGAATGTTCTTCAAATATTATCCCTCCTTTACTAAAAAACGCTAGCAAAA
>JAEWIG010000207.1 GCA_023387295.1 Bacillota bacterium
GTTTAACACATCCTACATTGAAATGAATGGTTAAATACCGGTCGTTACTACTTTTTTAAGCTACTAAAAATAGGAGGGATTGTCATGCAAGTTGAGCGTAAACGAATACTTAAGATGGTTGAAGAAGGAAAGCTGACGGTTGATGAGGCGCTATTGTTACTAGGTGAACTAGATAAAACGGATAAAACCGACAAAACGGGAAAAACTGTCGAAGAGAAAAAGGATGAAATTATTCAAGAGCTTTCTTCTAGTGTGAAATTTGAAGAGGCGAAAAAGGAAGATCCATTCAATCAGACGATGCATTCTGTAAAGGATAAAATTATTGATTTTGTCGATACTGTTTACAAGAAAATTAAAGATGTGGATCTTGATTTTAATTTTGGTCAGTCAGTTGACATTACTCATATTTTTCAACAAAGTGATGTGTATTTAAAGAATATCGATATTGATATTGCGAATGGTTCCGTAAAAATCGTTCCGTGGGATCAAAAGGACGTTCGGATTGAGTGTAAGGCTAAGGTTTATCGTGTTGAAACACAGGAAGAGGCACGGATGAACTTTTTAAAGGATGTAACCTTCGCGATTTCAGGGCAGAAGCTACGCTTTGCTACACAGCAAAAATGGATGAAGCTTGAAGCAGTTATTTATATCCCTCAAACAGAGTATGAGTATATAAAAATTCGCTTGTTCAATGGATCGATTGAGGGGCATCAATTGCGAGTGGAAAGCTATAAAGCGAAGACGGCTAACGGAAAGATTACACTAGGAGATATCCAAGGTAAATATGCTGAGGTTGAAACATCAAATGGTCAAATTAACATTCGAAAGAGCCTGATTGAACAACTGGAAGCCGAAACATTAAACGGCGCGATTAATGTGGATGGAGATTATCGGAAAGTGGAGCTTCAATCTTTTAATGGAGATGTTTTCTGTGCACTAAGTGGGAATAGCTGTGAGTTTTTAGAAGCAACAGCTGCAACAGGAGGTATTGAAATACATGTTCCTGAGCATGCTGCAGTAAATGGGGAACTCAAAACGAATCTTGGTGCCTTCCATCTTCATTTAGAGGGCATTCAAGTCGTTGAGGAGAAGAGCGACGTCATTCAAAAGGTGCTTCGTTTTAAATCAGATAAAGAAACAGGCAACATGAGGCTAATTGCCGATACGAAAACAGGCCCTATACATGTGAAAAAAGCAAAATCAATTACTTTTTAATATTGTGGAACACATTGTTTCCATGTGATGAATAATCGTTAGAGGAAAAGACTTCGTGCGACGAATAACCGCAGGAGCAAAGTTTTTCCGTGCGACGAGTAACCGCAGGAGCAGATGTTTTCTGTGAGGAGTAAGCCTAGAAGCTAAAGTCTCCAAAGATGAGGTGTAATAAGATATGAGATGGATCGTTAGCATTTTAATCAATGCCATTCTGTTTGTTGCCATTGCTGGTTTTTTCGAAGAGTCTTTTTATGTATCAAGCTTTGGAGCGGCAATCGGGGCAAGTGCCATTCTCTCGCTATTAAATATTTTAGTGCGTCCGATATTAATAATCTTGACATTACCCGTAACAATCGTGACGCTGGGGCTTTTCCTATTTGTTATCAATGCAATTACGCTTCTATTAACAGATGAGATTATGGGTAGCTCCTTTGAAATAGAAGGCTTTGGAACAGCTTTTTTAGTGGCAATCATCATGTCCATTGCTAATCTGATTATACAAAAGGCAGCGATTGAGCCTAGCAAGGATAAAAGATAATAAATGGAATGGTTCATCTAAACCAAAGGAAAGGTCAGCACACATCATTCTAAATTGTACCCTTTGTAAAGGACATTTTTGAAAAAGGTCATGCCACATAGAGAAGATGATTTCTGTATTGTACAGGAGTCATCTTCTTTAAGTTCCATTGGTACCTAAAATTGTTATAGTACGTCATATAATTTTTGATTTCTCTTTTAAGTTCTTCCAGCGTATTACACGGCTTTATATTGGCTTCATCTTTAAAGTGACCAAAGAAAGACTCTTGGAGAGCGTTATCCCAACAGTTTCCTCTTCTTGACATTGATTGTCCAAGCCCCAGTTTTCTTACGTGTTTCTGAAAGGTTGGACTTGTATAATGCACTCCTTGATCAGAGTGAATAAAAGCTCCTTCTGCAAACTTTACTCGCCTATTCTTCATTAACTTTACTAATGTATCTGTAGCTAAATCTAATGTCATTCTACTGGACACATTATAGGCAAGTATTTCATTCGTTGAACTGTCTTTAATGGTGGACAAATAAGCCTTCTGTCCATTACCGTAATATAAATATGTAATATCAGTTAGTAGTACTTTTCCTGGAATTCCTTGTTTAAATTCTCTGTTTAGTAAATTGGGCAATACAGTGTGTTCTTGAGTGGCCTTTAACATTTTCTTGTAAGGATTGGCTTTTCTAATAGGACATACAATTTTGTATTTCTTCATAATTCTTCGAATTCGCTTCAAATTGTAAGTAATTTGAAACTGTCCTTCTAGTGTCATCTTAATCTTGCGAGCACCTTTTTTGCGGCGTTTAAAATTAAAAGCCTTTAATATATTTTCTTTAATGATCAGGTCTTCTTTTTCTCTTTTTTCTCTTCTTTCCTGAGACTCTGAAGAAAAATAGTTATAATAACCTGAGCGTGAAATCCCCGAAATTTTGCATAAGAAACTTACCATGTTTTTGAGTTTGTACTTTTCAATCACTGAACGTATTAAAAGAAACCCCTGTTCAGAAGAAACTTTTACTCGTTTCTCTCCAGCCTCCTTTCCATCATGTCTAACTTTTTTAGTAACTCATTCTCAGCCCTCAACAATTGAATTTGAGCTTCTAATCTATCATTCTTTTCTTCTAGAGAAAGCTCTTTCTTAGTGGGCCTCCCCGAATTTTCTTTACGCGTATCTCTAAGTCCCAACACTCCTGATTTATTATAAGCAGTTCGCCATCTAGAGGCAGCTCTTTGTACTCTTACAATACCAATAACTTCAATATCAAAACCATTCTCCTCGAATATCTGTCTTGGCAATTTCCCATTATCATTCTCCGCTATAAAAATCCTCTTAAACTCGTCTGTATATGTAACACCCTTTGAACTTACGGATTTAACATATCGATTATTAGATAGTATTTCTATTTCTGTCTCAGTGAAGTGTTTTTTTGACATTTAAATGTTCTCCGATTCCCCATTTTTTTCATTATACATAAAAGTACCCTATAGAGCAGACCTTTTTTAAGTGTCTACACTATAGGGTACATTTTATTCTGTGTGCTGACCTTTTTCAATGTAAAACGAAATCGTCATCGGCTTCATTGAACAAGCGATTGTATCGCTTTATTGATCAAAGTACACATATGGCTCATAGCCTTGTTTTTTTAGGGCCTCTACTAATTCGTCGGCATGTTTTTTTTCGCGAAATGCACCAACCTGTACTTTATAGAGTCCGTTGTCAGGTGAAGAGGTGTTCGTTTCCTTTTCAGGACTACTCAACTTTCGGGTTAAGTTATATTGGTCGGAAATAGCTTTAACAATGGCGTCTGCACATATTCGTCTATATGTTTCTGAACGCAAGAGCTCGGCTTCCTTGTGATTTGTATAAAACCCACATTCTATTAGAACTGCAGGCATATTCGTTTCGCGTAGAACGTGGAAATCTGCTGTTTTTACGCCGCGGTCTTTTAACCCAGTTGAAATGATTAAATACCTTTGAATTTTTTGGGCGAGATCTGCAGATTGTTGGGAATGTCGAGGGTGAATATACGTTTCAATTCCATTGGCATCATTCCAGTCGGAGCCATAGGCATTTGCATGAACAGATACATAAATATCTGCCTTTAGTTGATTCGCTTTATCTGTCCTTTCCTGTAAAGGAACATCACGATCGTCTGAATGGGCAAAATAAACCGTAACATTCTCATAGTTTTCTAAAAATTGCTTCGCAAAATTAGCGACAACTTTCGTGAATTCATACTCTTTCATTCCGTCGGGGCTGCGTTTTCCAGCAGTGCTATATCCATGGCCAGCGTCTAACATAATCTTCAATTTTTCTCCACTCCTTCTCGAAATTATATGAAATCATGTTGTCTCTTTTGTGTTTGTACGATAAAAATTTTTTCAACATTATCATATGTTTAAAGGGTAGAAAAGGACATGAATAAGGAAAAATGTGATTGTTTATTTGATACTAAGAATAAGAAATTTGGATTCACAGCAAAAAATGCTAAAATAAAGGAATACTTCGAAATGAGTAAACTTAAAAAGCTGGTGGCATATATGCCAAAGCAAATTTGAATAAAAGTTCTCTAGTTTCAATTTTTTTAGGTAGGAGGAGAAGAAATTGGCTAAAGTTAGCGTGAAAGATATAATTAAAAAATTTAATCTAGAGCTTATCACAGGGGAAGAAGGAATTAATCGCCCCATTACAACGACTGATCTTTCAAGACCTGGCATTGAATTGGCGGGTTTTTTCGATTATTATCCTGCAGAAAGAATTCAGTTATTTGGAAAAACAGAGCTTACATTTACTGAAAAGCTAGCTGATCCAGATCGGAATAATCGGTTCGAAAGATTGTGTACCGATATTACGCCTGCCATCATTATTTGTCGAGAGCTAGAGGTTCCGAAAGAATTAATCGAGGCAGCTGAAAGAGAATCAGTACCTGTATTACGAACAAAGCAGAAAACAACGAGATTTTCGGGCCTACTAACAAATTATCTTGAAAGTAAGCTCGCACCAACAACAGCTGTACATGGCGTTCTTGTTGATGTATATGGAGTGGGTGTTTTAATTACGGGAAAGAGTGGTGTCGGGAAAAGTGAGACTGCATTAGAGCTTGTTAAGCGAGGGCACCGACTTGTAGCCGATGACTGTGTGGAGATTAGACAGGAGGATGAGGACACACTTGTTGGTACATCACCAGATCTCATTGAGCATTTGTTAGAGATTCGTGGTCTAGGAATTATTAACGTTATGACATTGTTTGGTGCAGGTGCGGTTCGGAGCTTTAAACGAATCTCTGTTGTCATGGATTTAGAGTTTTGGGACCAAAGAAAGCAATATGACCGACTTGGACTCGATGAAGAAAAAATGAAAATTATAGATACGGAATTAACGAAGCTAACAATTCCAGTTCGACCTGGTAGGAACTTAGCCGTTATTATTGAGGTAGCAGCAATGAATTTTCGTTTAAAGCAAATGGGAGTCAATGCTGCAGAGCAATTCTCAAACCGCCTCGCCGAACAAATGTCCGACCACTAAACCGTTGCCAAATTGGTGCCAGGCACCATCCGTGGACAGATCCGATAAAGTGTCTTTCTCTGGTGCCTGGCACCAGAGAAAGACAGTTTTGGTGTTTTTGTCCGTGTGGGGAGGACAAAAGGGTGTGGGAAACACGTAATTAAGAAAAAAATTAGTGGATTTTGTATTTAATGTTTCACGGTATAGAGTTGTTTTGCGTTATAGTTATAGTAGAAAAATGGTTAATTTAAGGAGCAGTGATGTATGGAATCGACTATTCAACCACTTAATCCGATTGCCTTTACCTTAGGACCGCTAGAAGTTCGTTGGTATGGACTTATAATCGGAATTGGGATTGCATTAGCATTATGGTTAGCTATTCGCGAATCGGAGAGAAGAGGACTTGATAAAGAGCTTTTTCCTGACTTAATGCTTTGGGCTATTCCGATCTCAATTATTTCGGCACGAATTTATTATGTTTTGTTTAAATGGGACTACTACTCTCAAAACCCAGGAGAGATTATTAAAATCTGGGAGGGTGGCATAGCCATTCATGGAGCATTAATCGGAGCTGTGATTACGGCTGTCGTATTTGCGAAGAAGAAAGGTGTTTCCTTTTGGAAGCTCGCTGACATTGCAGCACCTAGTATTATTTTAGGGCAAGCCATTGGACGCTGGGGTAATTTTATGAATCAAGAGGCCCATGGGGGACCTGTAGATCCAGCCGTTCTGGAAAATTCACATATTCCAGATTTTATTATTAATCAGATGACAATAGGCGGCGTCACCTACCATCCGACTTTTTTATATGAATCCATTTGGAGTATTATCGGATTTGTGATCTTAATTTTATTGAGAAAAGTGAATTTACGCCGTGGAGAGTTATTTTTAACCTATGTTATTTGGTATTCGATCGGTCGCTATTTTGTTGAAGGAATGCGGACAGACAGCTTAATGCTGACAGAAAATCTAAGAATTGCTCAGACGATTTCCATTGTGCTAATCCTCGGAGCGATTATCCTCATTATTGTTAGACGAATGAAAGGCTATGCTGATGCACGTTATTTAGATAAAAGTGCCTAAGAAATGCGCTATACAATAAAGCGGTAAATAATGCGAGGTTAGGCGGAAACTTGCCAAATGAATTTGACAAGGGAGAAGAGAAATGTTAGTTGAATCGGCTAAAAGGGGAATTCTGGTAGGGCTAAAAACAACTTGGACTTTAGGAAAAATTATTTTTCCAGTTACATTAATTGTCGCATTGCTGCAGCATACACCTGTGTTGCCGTGGATCATTAAGCTCATTGCTCCACTGATGAATATATTTGGTTTATCAGGAGATGCAGCGATTCCCATTGTTTTAGGGAATCTTTTAAACTTGTATGCTGGAATTGGAGCCATATTGACGCTTGATTTGACGGTTAAAGAAGTGTTCATTATCGCTGTTATGCTATCTTTTTCGCATAATTTACTTATCGAATCAAGTGTGGCGCTCAAAGTGGGTGTCAAGCTTTGGATTATTGTCGCAGTAAGATTAGGATTAGCCTTCGTTTCTGCTATTGTTATTAATCTAGTATGGCAGGGCGGATCGGAAATGGCTAAATATGGACTCATCCCGGCCAAAGAGGAGCAAGTAGAAGGCTGGGGGCAGATTCTATTAGATGCATTAGAAAAAGCTGGACTAGGCATCTTTCAGCTGGCGATGATTGTTATCCCATTAATGATCGTCATTCAATTATTAAAGGACTATAAGTGGTTAGCTGTATTTTCAAAATGGATGGCACCGATAACAAGAGGCTTAGGCATGAAGGAAAATACATCGACCACCCTTGCAGCTGGTTTATTATTTGGGCTTGCGTTTGGAGCAGGCGTCATGATTCAAGCTGTAAAAGAGGATGGAGTTAGCAGAAAGGATGCTACGCTTGCTTTTATCTTTCTTGTCGCGTGCCATGCTGTTGTTGAGGATACATTGATATTTGTTCCACTAGGAATCCCGATTTTGCCGCTTTTCCTTATCCGATTAGGTGTTGCCATTTTACTCACATTAATCGTCGGATTTATTTGGAATCGAACTGATTTAACGAAAAGAAAGGAAGCATCACATGAGCACACAAACACAAATTAACACCATTTTATTTGATTTAGATGGAACATTGATTGATACAAATGAATTGATTATCGAATCATTTTTATATACGCTAGGCAGTTATTATCCTGAAAAGTACAAGCGAGATGACGTTTTACCTTTTATGGGACCGACATTAAGGGAAACCTTTGAAGCCATTAACCCGGAAAAAGTAGACGAAATGATTGAGAGGTATCGCGAGTTTAATATTCGTAATCATGACTTACTTGTAAAAGAATTTCCTGGTGTATTTGAAACAGTTCAACAATTGAAGCAAGCAGGATTTAAAATAGGGATCGTCACAACAAAGGTTCTAAAAACAGTTGAAAAAGGACTAAAGCTATCAAAGCTTGACCAATTTTTCGACGTTATTGTCGCGCTAGACCATGTGACAAATGCGAAGCCGGATCCAGAACCGATTCATAAAGCATTAAGTCTTTTAGGCTCAAAGCCTGAGGAAGCAATCATGGTAGGCGATAATTCACACGATATTTTAGGTGGGAAAAATGCTGGGACGAAAACAGCAGGTGTTGCCTGGAGTTTGAAAGGAAAAGAATTTCTTTTAAGTCTTCATCCAGATTATATCCTCGAGAATATGACAGATCTATTAGAGATTCTCGAGGTTGAAAAGAAATGAGAAGGACGGAGCGATTTCCAGTCGAAGGTGCAAACTCCCTCTGGCATGTTTATAAGACCGTTCCGTTTTTAAAGGTTGTCAAAAATTTTATTGTTATTCAATTAGCGCGTTATACACCTTTTTTGGGTATGAAAAATTGGTTATACCGGACTTTTTTACGAATGAAGGTTGGGGATCAAACATCGTTTGCGCTCATGGTCATGCTTGATGTTATGTTTCCGGAAAAAATTAGTGTGGGTCGCAACACAGTCATTGGCTACAATACAACCATTCTAGCTCATGAATATTTAATTAAAGAATATCGGCTTGGACCTGTGGAGATTGGCAGTGAAGTGATGATTGGCGCGAATACAACGATTCTTCCGGGTGTAACAATTGGAGATGGTTCCATTGTCTCAGCAGGAACGCTCGTTCATAAAGATGTTCCCCCCGGTTGTTTTGTCGGCGGAAACCCTATGCGAATTATTTATACAAAGGAAGAACTCGAAAAGCGTTGGGCTGATGACCCGATCTACCGCAAATAAAGAGAAGCTAAAATCAGTGGAGGTCTTTCTGCTAGCTAATCTGCGGGTACACGTGTAGGTATACCATCACAAATTGAAGCTCCACTGTTTTGAAAAATAATATGAATGACTAGCTCTGTTGGCAAAATGGCTGACAGGGCTTTTTTCTATGTGAAAATAAAATCGTCGTCGGAGTCATTGAACAAACGTCCTCTTAAAAATAAAGGGATGTGCTCGATAATCTGGTTATATGCACGATTTAAGTCTGATATGCACGATAAAACGGATATATGCATGATTTTAGACGGATATGCACGATAAATCAGAAATATGTGCGATTTTAAAAATATATGCACGATTATCAGGATATTTGCACGATTTCAAGATTATAAGCACGATCTCAAAAATATCACAAAATTAAGTTTTCATTGACGAATGGCAAGAGCAGCGTTAAAATACATATAACTTTCATTCTCTACCATATTAGCAAACTAAAGCGTTCGAAAAACATATAGATTAGAAGATTTGTCACTTTGATTTTATACGAATTTCTATTTAACATATTCCGTTATTTCTGGAGGTCGGAAGCAGTGAGCCGTTTGTTTATGTTTGAAAAACCATTAGGCATGAGGGATACATTGCCAGAATTGTATAAGAGAAAACGAATAGTACGAACGAAAATTGAAAAAGAGATGACGAATTGGGGCTACCAATTTATCGAAACACCCACATTGGAATATTACGAAACAGTCGGCTCAGCGTCTGCGATATTAGATAAGCAGCTTTTCAAGCTTCTCGACCAGCAAGGTCATACACTCGTGCTACGCCCAGATATGACGGCACCAATAGCTCGGGTTGCGGCATCAAGGCTCTTAAATAACGAGCTGCCAATTCGTCTTGCGTATTCAGCAAATGTGTTCCGAGCTCAGCAAAGAGAAGGTGGGCGTCCAGCTGAATTTGAGCAAATTGGGGTTGAATGTATTGGTGACTATACGATAAGTGCGGACGGAGAAGGCATTGCTCTCACGATTCATTCGTTAAAGGCTGTCGGATTAAATAATTTTGCCCTTTCCATTGGTCATATCGCATTTGTTCGAACTTTTTTCCTTCAAGTTTTAGGAACGGAGGAAAGAGTCGAGGCATTGATTCGGTATTTATATGAGAAAAACTATGTAGGCTATCGTGAGCATGTCAAGAACCTTTCTCTGTCCTCAATAGATAAACAGCGTCTTCTTGACTTCTTAAAATTAAGGGGACGAGAAGAGGTTATCGAAATGGCCTACAGCCTTCTGGAAAATGATTTAGGTAAAGAGTCTGTTCGCGAGCTTCAGCAGTTATGGGAAATGATGGTTGACTATGAGCTGGAAGAGTATGTGAGTTTTGATTTAACGCTTGTAAGTCATATGAGCTACTATACGGGGATTGTGTTTGAAGTATATGCAGGCAATGTCGGTTTTCCAATTGGAAATGGTGGGCGTTATGATTTGCTGCTCGAAAAATTCGGCAAAACAACCGGCGCAACTGGATTCGCTTTACGAGTCGACCGGCTCATAGAAGCACTTAATGACAGCACCGAAAGCAGCCCAGTTTCCTGTATCCTTTTTAGCCAAGAACGCCGAAAAGAGGCTTTTCAATTAGCACAGAAAGAACGCAACTTAGGGAAAAAGATTGTCCTCCAGGATATCAATGGGGTAAAAGATATTGATAAATGCACGAGCTTCTATGATGACATCACCTTTTTAGTCGGGAATGTGGGAAAGGAGATGGCGAAATGAAGGATGTATTAACGATTGCAATGCCAAAGGGACGGATATTTAATGATGCAGTTGAGCTTCTCCGTCAGGCAGACTATCAACTTCCTCCTGAATTCGACGACTCGCGGAAATTAATCCTTGATGTGCCAGAAGAACATTTTCGATTTATTTTAGCAAAGCCGATGGATGTTGCTACATATGTCGAGCATGGTGTTGCCGATCTCGGAATTGCTGGCAAGGACGTTTTACTGGAGGAAAGCCGTGATGTCTACGAGCTTCTCGATTTGAAAATTAGTGCCTGTTATCTCGCGGTTGCTGGTTTGCCTAATACGAAAATGAATGAGATTGCATCAAAAATCGCAACGAAATATCCGAAAATTGCAGCTACTTACTTTCGGGAGCAGGGAGAACAGGTTGAAATAATTAAGCTGAATGGCTCAATCGAGCTAGCGCCGTTAATTGGCCTTGCAGATAGGATTGTTGATATCGTCTCAACCGGAAGAACATTAAAGGAAAACGGATTAGTTGAATACGAACGAATTATTGATATTACCTCGAGGTTAATTGTAAATCCAGTTAGCTTTCGAATTAAGGATAAGCAAATTAGCAATTTAGTTGAACGTTTAAGTGAAGTGAAGCGATTGCAGAGCGAAAATAGCCATTCTATTTAGCTTCAGTCGCATCAGCTTTTCAATAAGGAGTGAGAAACAATGAGGATCATTAAAGTGACGGACGATATATCCATCAAGAGATCTGTGGATAGTGGGACGGAAGAGCAACGGGCCATTGTTAAAAATATTATTGCAACCGTCCGTAATGATGGAGACACGGCATTGAGAGCCTATACCGAACAATTCGATGGCATTTCTTTATCAGATTTCGCAGTTACGGATGAGGAAGTTAAAGCAGCATACGAGGAAGTTGATGAAGATATTTTAGCCATTATTCGAGAGGCAGGAGAAAACATTCGCTTTTTTCATGAAAAGCAGCTACATCCTTCCTGGACGACAGCCGCTGAAAATGGCACCATTCTTGGGCAAAAGGTAACTCCGCTTGATTCGGTTGGTTTATATGTACCTGGAGGAACAGCTGCCTATCCATCCTCGGTGCTAATGAATGTAATTCCTGCAAAGGTAGCAGGAGTAAACCGAATCGTCATTACTTCTCCTCCTGATAAAAAAACAGGCAATCTGCCACCGGCTGTTCTCGTTGCCGCCAAAGAGGCTGGAGCACACGAAATTTACAAAATTGGTGGTGCCCAAGCGATTGCTGCACTTGCCTATGGAACGGAAACCATTGCACCTGTTGATAAAATTACCGGCCCGGGGAATATATATGTCGCCTTAGCAAAACGAGAAGTATTTGGTGATGTCGATATTGATATGATTGCAGGCCCAAGTGAAATTGCTATTTTAGCAGATGACACAGCAATTCCTGCAGAGGTAGCTGCCGATTTATTATCACAGGCTGAGCATGATGCATTATCGTGCAGTATTCTAGTGACCCCATCTGAAAGTTTAGCAATAGCAGTTGCAGAGGAAGTTGATCAGCAATTAGCACGGCTTCCACGAAGAGAAATAGCTTCCCAATCAATTGAAAACTTCGGTGCTATTTATGTCACGAAAACGATGGACGAGACAATCGAAACGATTAATAAAGTGGCTCCTGAGCATTTAGAAATTTTGACAGAAAATGCAATGGAATGTGTGGAGCACATTCGTCATGCAGGTGCGATTTTCATAGGTCGTTTTAGTCCAGAGCCTGTCGGAGATTATTTTGCAGGACCAAATCATGTACTGCCCACAAACGGAACAGCTCGCTTTTCAAGTCCGTTAAATGTGGAAGATTTTCAAAAAAAATCAAGCATCATTTGCTATAGTGAAAAATCATTGAAAGAGAACGGTCGAAAAATTGCCAAGTTTGCCAGACTTGAAGGATTAGAGGCGCATGCAAGGGCAATTGAAATTCGTTTCGAAAAATAACTATCGAGTATGGAAGATAAGTTTAGATAATCTGGAGGAATGAAGATGAGAGTTTCTGAGATTACAAGAAAAACAAATGAAACAGACATTTATTTATCGCTGAATTTGGATGGACAAGGTGAAAGTCAATTAGATACGGGTGTCCCATTCTTAACACATATGCTTGATTTATTTACGAAGCATGGACAGTTCGATTTAACTGTGAATGCGAAAGGTGATATCGAAATTGATGATCACCACACAACTGAGGATATTGGTATTTGTTTAGGTCAGGTGATTCGAGAGGCACTTGGAAACAAAGAAGGAATTAAACGCTACGGGAATGCATTTGTTCCAATGGATGAAGCCCTAGCTCAGGTCGTCATAGATTTAAGCAACCGCCCACATTTAGAAATGCGCGCACAGTTTCCAAGTCAAAAGGTAGGCACATTTGATACAGAGCTTGTTCATGAATTTCTCTGGAAGCTCGCTTTAGAAGCAAGGATGAATCTTCATGTCATTGTTCACTACGGGCAAAATACTCATCACATCATTGAAGCGATTTTTAAGGCGCTTGGACGGGCATTAAATGAAGCAACCACCGTCGATCCAACAATTAAAGGGGTTCCTTCGACGAAAGGTCTGTTATAAATGATCGGCATCATCGATTATGGCATGGGCAACCTTTTCAGTGTCAGTAAAGCACTTGATAGGTTGAATACCTCTTTCTTTATTAGTCAAAATCCAGATGAATTAAAAATAGCAGATGGTTTGATTCTTCCAGGTGTAGGCTCCTTTAAGGATGCAATGGAGCTATTAAACCGATTCGGATTAACTCCCATGATTCAAAATTATGTTCAACAGGATAAGCCATTACTGGGAATTTGTCTTGGCATGCAGCTGTTATTTCAAGAGAGTGAGGAGAACGGACATACAGCTGGTCTGCAAATTCTTCCGGGAAGTGTGAAAAGATTTAGTGGAGTAACAAAGGATGGTAGACGCTTTAAAGTTCCGCATATGGGCTGGAATCAGTTGACATATACGAGTTCCTCTCCCCTTTTTCATGGCTTAAATGAGGATTATGTTTATTTCGTTCATTCCTATTTTGTCGATACGACCGATGAGGTTATTTTAGCAAAGAGTCATTACGGAGGGGTTGATGTACCAGCTGTTGGCGGAAAAGGGAATGTATATGGGATGCAATTTCACCCGGAAAAAAGCAGTAAACTCGGTATGGCATTATTAGCTAACTTTACGAGGTTAGTACAGAAAGGATGACTCTTTCATGAGTTTTACGATATATCCGGCAATTGATATGAGGGGCGGTAAATGTGTGCGCCTATTGCAGGGAGATTATGAACAAGAAACCGTCTATGGTGATTCCCCTTTTGAGATGGCAAAAAAGTTCGCCAATGATGACGCTCGCTGGATTCATATGGTTGACCTTGATGGGGCAAAGGATGGTAAAAGAGTGAATGATTCTTTCGTAATTGAAGCGGCTGCTAAGCTTGATGCGGATATTCAAATAGGTGGGGGTATCCGCACGGAAGCAGATATTATCCACTATTTAGAAAATGGAGTTTCACGCGTCATCATAGGAAGTATTGCTGTATCTGATCCAGATTTTGCGATCAAAATGATTCGTAAATATGGTGAGAAAATTGCGGTCGGTCTAGATGCGAAGGATGGCTATGTCGCAACGCATGGCTGGTTGACGACTTCTGAGGTAAGGGCGGTTGAACTTGGGAAGCGATTTGCTGACGCAGGAGCGGAAACATTTATTTTTACTGACATTGCAACAGATGGAATGCTATCTGGTCCGAATATTGAAGCTGTGCGCTTGCTGGCAAAGGAAACAGGAAAAAGTGTAATCGCATCAGGCGGTGTTAGTCAGCTGGCTGATGTCGCAAGTTTGAATCAATTTTATCATGAAGGAATCACCGGAGTTATCGTTGGAAAAGCGATTTACGAGGGACGTTTTACCGTAGCTGAAGCACTTAAAGAGGTGAAAGCATCATGTTAACAAAGCGGATTATTCCATGTTTAGATGTAAAGGATGGTCGGGTTGTCAAAGGTATTCAATTCGTCGGGCTTCGTGATGCAGGAGATCCTGTTGAGCTCGCGCGTTTTTATGATGAACAAGGTGCGGATGAGTTGGTTTTTCTTGATATTTCGGCATCTGTTGAAGGCAGAGAAACAATGGTCGAAGTTGTAAAATCCGTTGCCACGGAGCTTGCTATCCCATTTACGGTTGGAGGCGGGATCCATTCATTGGACGATATGAAAAGGATTTTACGAGCGGGGGCAGATAAAGTATCTGTCAATACTGCTGCTGTAAACAACCCAAACTTAATATCTGATGGAGCAAAGTTTTTCGGTTCTCAATGTATAGTTGTTGCGATTGACGCGAAGTATGATCCAACACTCGGCTCATGGCGAGTTTATACTCATGGGGGACGAACCCCATCAGATTGGGAAGTTGTAGAATGGGCAAAAAGAGTAGCTGAGCTTGGAGCGGGTGAAATTTTGCTAACGAGTATGGATTCGGACGGAGAGAAAAATGGGTTTAATCTAGCGCTAACGAGAGCGGTTAGTGAGGCAGTAACGATTCCAGTTATTGCTTCAGGAGGAGCTGGAAATGCTGAGCATTTTTTCGAAGCATTTACAGAAGGAAAAGCAGATGCTGCGTTAGCTGCCTCCATTTTTCACTATAAAGAAACATCCGTTGCAGAGGTAAAGGCATATTTAAGGGAAAAAGGGGTGCACGTCCGATGAACATCGAAGAAATAAAGTTTGATGAGAAAGGTCTAATTCCAGTGATTGTTCAGGATGAGTCGACGAAAGAAGTGCTTACCCTTGCTTATATGAATCGCGAATCCTTTGAGAAATCGATTGAAACAGGGGAGACTTGGTTCTTCAGTCGTTCCAGACAGGAGCTCTGGCATAAAGGGGCGACGAGTGGAAATACGCAGAAAATTAGCGAAATGAAATTAGATTGTGATCAAGATGCCCTTGTTGTCCTCGTTAAGCCAGCAGGACCTGCTTGCCATAAAGGAGAGACAAGTTGCTTTACAGAGAACATTTATGAAAGCAATGAAGCCTCAGATAAACCTAATACGCAAATTCTTCTCGAGCTTGAACGAATTATTAAGGAACGCGAAAAAGAACGACCAGAAGGAGCTTATACAACCTATTTATTCGAAAAAGGTCTTGATAAAATTTTGAAAAAGGTTGGCGAGGAAGCAGCGGAAGTTATTATTGCTGCGAAAAATCGCGACAGCGAGGAGCTTAAATGGGAAGCAGCCGACTTAATATATCATTTACTCGTTTTACTAAGAGAGCAGGAACTGCCTTTCGCAGAAATTCTGAATGTATTAGAAAGAAGACATGAAAAATCGGCTGAATAACCGCCGATTTTTTGTTTGGCCGTTAAAATAAAGAAATTGGCCGTTAAATATGCTGATTTGGCCGATAAACCTGTGAAACTGGCCGTTAAATGAATAAAACTGGCCGATAAAATGAAGAATCACTTCATTATTTGATTTTTCTGCCGGAAATTCGTAATATTCCTCAATCCCTTCTCCAAGAGCTTGCTCATATGATATACTACTTTAGGCAAATAAGAATGGTGGATGATGTCATGAGCAAAGACTCAAAAGCGATGCAAACTAAAGGAAAAATTTTAAAATTTAACCCGACAGGTGAGTACTATTTTTCAAAAGGATTAAAGTCTTACCATAAAAGGGATCTTAATAAAGCAAAAAAATATTTACAACGCGCGATGCAGCTAGAGCCAGATGAGCCAATGATCGTCTGTCAATTAGCTGTTATTTGTTCTGAAACGGGCGAATATCGCTATGCGAACGAATTGCTGCATAAAATTCTTGATGAGCTTGATGCAGATATGGCAGAATGTCATTATTTTCTCGCTAACAATTATGCCCATTTAGGCTTCTTTAAGGATGCATATCGTCATGCAAATTTCTATTTAGATTTAGAAGAAGATGGTGAGTTTGCTGACGACGCCCTAGATTTGCTGGACGTTCTGACGTTGGAAGCGGAAGAGCTAGATGAGGATTTATACGATCAGGAAGATTTGATTACGAAGCAAGAGGAAGCAAGGGAGCTGCTAGAATCTGGGCACTTCCCAAAAGCAGTAGAAATTCTTAATTCGGTTATTGAAGATTATCCAGAATATTGGTCCGCCTACAATAATCTTGCACTTGCCTATTTCTATCTTGGGGAAACGAAAAAGTCTGCTGAAATATTAGAGAAGGTTTTCGCGGAAAATCCAGGGAATTTGCATGCTCTCTGCAACAAGCTTGTGTTTGCCTTTTACGAGCGCAACTTTACAGAAGTAAAAGCTATGAAGGAAGTTTTGAAAAAAATTAAGCCTTTATCTTTTGAGCACCAATTTAAGCTTGGGGCAACATTTGCCTTAATTGGTGAATATGAAGCGGCATATTCGTGGCTGAGAAAGCTTGAGAAAAAAGGTTTTGATGGTGACGGTGCTTTTTATTATTGGCTTAGCTATGCCGCTTACTTTACTGGGAAAGAAAAATTAGCTCAAACAGCTTGGCAAAAAGCATTGGAGTTAAACCCAGAAAAGGCGGGCTTCGAGCCTTGGAATGATGAAAAATCCAAGCATGAGGGCTATGAGAATGATTACTCAACTATTTTGAAAAAGCTTGATAGCGACTTTATAGAGGAAAGGCTTTTTGCTTTATTTCTAATTTCGAAGTCTCATCGAAAAGAAGAGATTTTAGTATCAAAGGAAATCAATCAAAATCAAAAGCTTTCTCATTTAGAGCGGGACTATTTATCATTTGTTCGGACGGGGAATGATGCTGAGCAATCAAAAATCAATTTTGCTCACCAAACAGCAGAGCGTCTTTACCAAAACTATCAGCCTGTCGGTACTGTAGAAGCCGGCTTGTTTTTAATGTGGTTCACCATTTTTATTGAAATTGCAAATAGCAATTTATCGATAAAAAATAAAGAAGCATGGGCAGCAGCGGTTGAGTATGTATGGCTTAAGCTTCGAGGAGAAAAAGTTTCTCAAGATCAAATCGCTGTCGATTATGGTATTTCTTCTTCCACTTTAAGAAAGTATATTAAATTAGTGAACGAATCTATAGTGTGAGCAGATATTTGGACGCGATAGACTTATTTTTATAGGATAACATTAAGAAGGCAATGCTATAACTATTCGTTCAAAAGTGGTTTTTGAAAAACCATGCAATGTAACTAGAGGAGTGAACTAACGTGACGGAAGAAAAAATTTATGACGTAATTATTATCGGTGCAGGACCAGCCGGTATGACAGCTGCTGTATATACATCACGTGGAAGTTTATCAACATTAATGATTGAACGCGGTGTTCCAGGTGGACAAATGGCGAACACAGAAGAGGTTGAAAACTATCCAGGCTTTGAAACCATTCTAGGTCCTGAATTATCAACAAAAATGTTTGAACATGCGAAAAAATTCGGAGCCGAATATGCGTATGGTGATATAAAGGAAATCATTGATGGTGAAGAGTACAAGACCGTTATTGCAGGTTCTAAGGAATATAAAGCTCGTGCCATTATCATCGCAACGGGTGCAGAATACCGTAAACTAGGCGCTCCTGGAGAAAAAGAGCTTAGCGGACGCGGTGTTTCCTATTGTGCCGTTTGTGATGGCGCTTTCTTCAAAACAAGAGAACTTGTTGTCATCGGCGGTGGGGATTCAGCTGTTGAAGAGGGTGTTTATTTAACTCGCTTTGCTTCAAAAGTAACGATCGTTCATCGTAGAGACGAGCTTCGTGCGCAAAAAATATTACAACAACGTGCATTTGATAATGAAAAAATTGACTTTATTTGGAGCCATACGGTTAAGTCCATTAATGAAAAAGACGGTAAGGTTGGTAGTGTTACGCTTGTTTCTACAAAAACAGGTGAGGAACAGGAATTCAAGACAGATGGCGTATTCGTCTATGTTGGAATGATTCCACTTTCAAAACCATTTGAAAGCTTAGGCATTACAAACGAAAATGGCTATATTGAAACAAACGAACTGATGGAAACAAAAATCCCAGGTATTTTTGCTGCGGGAGATATCCGTGAGAAAAAGCTGCGACAAATTGTTACAGCAACGGGTGACGGCAGTATTGCTGCTCAAACAGCTCAACATTATATTGAAGAATTAAGAGAGAATTTAAAACAGAAAGCATAAATGATGGAAAAGCTGCACATTTCTTATTGTGCGGCTTTTTTTAATAAATTGAATAAGCTTTTTAAAGTTAGAGAACTGTCTAGCTTCAGCGCCTAGCGACTAGTAAACTTCCGACGCACAGGACGTGCTAGTGCAGACGTTGCCACAGGATGTGGCGTACTTATGCAGCTACTCCCTTATTTTTTATCTTAAAAGCCACTTTGAATTTCTCTACCAGAATCAACTATTGTAAGGGCGATAGAAAAGGAGGGGATACTTATGGCGACGGAAATTTTAGTGAAAAAAGTGCTCATCTTAACTGTCGAAGAGGGCATGAATGAAAAAGGAAAGCCGATTTATAAGCGTTACACGCATTCAAACATTAACCGCACGGCTACAGCTGCAGAATTAGTTGATGGTGCATCAGCGCTTGAAGGTCTATACAGTGGACCAGCTAATTTTGCAACAGTAGCAACGAACGATCTGTTTTAAGGTTGGTAGGAATCATATTTAGAAAGGAGGATGTGAAACTTGGCTAAAACATTGGAGTTAAACTTTGAAGCTCAATTAGGTGCCGCAAAAATGTCATTCAGTTAGCAGGACCATAAAGGAGTATTATATCGGATTGAATTGATAAAAAAAGACATGGAAATAAGATATATTGAGTTGAATCGGAAAGTGGAGCGAATTGGTGCCCATTCATTGCGCAAAACCTTCGGATACTTTGCCTATAAAATAGGGTGGATATTACATTAATTCAAAGGTTATTGAATCATTCCAGTCAAACAGAAACATTACGCTATATAGGGATTATCCAGGAGCAAATGGATGAGGTGGTGTTGAAGTTGAATTTATATCTATAGGGCTAACCTAATAAAGCTTGGTTAACCCATTATGAACTTAGATACTATATGTTAACGTCTTATCTTATTATGATATCTTTGATTCAAGCTCATTTAACAAAGCTAAATCTATATTTAATATTTCCCATGTTAAGCTAGCCATTTGTGGATAAAAATAAATTGTTTTACTCTGTTGAATTTGCTTTGAAAAAGTACCTACCCATACCAGTAAATGTTCCCGAAGAAATTTTATTTGTCCCAGTAATAAAGGTTTTACCTTAGCTAGATCTTTTTCTACAAATGCATCATAAGTATACTTAGCTAATTTTGCCATAAAGTCTAATTCCATCCCAAGGTGATCATCTGCTTCACTAGGGTATTTTTCTGGAAGTAAATTGTATTTTAAATAAAATTGTCTTACCTTTAATGTACTCTCTTGAAAGAGTACATTTTCCCTCGTTACATATACTGATTCCCAGGGAGGAGCAGGTAACTTATTGGGGCCGATAAGTAGTGCAGTATATTCCATTCTCATCATGTCTAAGATATCAGTTTTCTTGCGTTTTAACATTTCGTTCTCTATTTGCTCTAACAAATTATAAGCTTCTTCAAATTCATTCTGATTCGTCTCAAATAGTTGTAAAGCTTCTTTTGTATGCGAACTAAGTACAACTTCAATCATTTTTAAGTCTGGTTCATCCCCAAAAACTCGTTGTAACAAAGTATATAAATAAATTCGATTTGCTAAAATGATTGACATACCTTCATCGTAAGTTGACATCGTGCTTTCACCTACTCTTCTTTCTTCAGTATCTAACCTCATGTTTAAAGATACTCTATTGACAATAAAAGGAGTATCAAAAAGATACTCCTTTTATTCATCTACTTATAATAAACCTATTCCAGGAGCAATCATTGCCGCATAGAATAAATAGCGTCCAATTATTTGGCCGAAAACAATGAAACACCCACTAAAAACTACTGCGTTTCTAATAACAGTTTTAGACAATTCCTTAGTAGACAACCAGACAAATAGAACTGTTCCAGCTAATAGTAATATCCATTTTAGTGCATTAATAATGGGCATGCTCATTAATATAACTAAGCTACCCGCCATTGCCGGCTGAGAACTTGTCCCAGCATTAATAAGATGAAGAGTAACCGTTACGACTTGCACAATAATGACCGATGTAATAGCAACATCAAGTAGTTTCGTCATCTCTCGTGATTCTTTCATACTTAAAAGAAGGAAACAAGCAGCACCCATTGAAATAGTGGCAGCATAGAACTCAAAATAAGTAGCGCTACCTTGCCAGAATGAAACACTCGTTGTGCTATAAATCGATGCCATGACAAAGACATCAATTAATCCAACTATTGCCGTTAAATAAATAAGCACATTTGATAATTTTTTCATTTCTGGCTTTAGTAAAACAATTAAAGTAGACAGCACAGTTAATCCTACAAAAATAGCTGTAAACCAAATTTCTCTACTAAGCCAAGAAGAGCCAAATTGTAAAAGTGCATACATTGCTTTTAAAGGATGTCCCAAATGCAACAGTGAAAATATCATTCCAATGACGCTAATTCCTGAAGCTACAATCATAGCATTTTTGAATACTTTATCTTTAAATACAAGCCTGCCAATAGCCACAAAAATAGTTATACCGATGGCGGCTTGCACACAAATTGAGAATATAGTTAACGAAATATGTTCCATCGTTTACACCTTCGTTTCTTTAAATTGTTTAGTGAATGCACTATTTTTTGCTTTTATTAATAAAGAAGGATTTGTGATTGATGGTTCTGGAAGAATTGCTATGTCATTTGTGAGATCTTCACCAAATTCCTTTTTCAATTCATCAAGGTCACCAAATTGGATTGCACGCATTGGACAAGCATCAACACATGCAGGATTCAATCCTTGGTTCCTTAAATCAATACAAGAGTCACACTTTCCAACGACTTTCTCTTTTTCTTTAAATTGTGGAACACCGTATGGACAATTCCACGTACAATATTTACACCCGATGCATTTATCTTTGTCATGTTGCACTGTTCCATCTTCAGCATAATGCATTGCACCGGTAGGACATCCTTTTACACATTTCGCATCTTCACAATGATTACATGTATGAGAATAGTGATATACACTAATGTTCGGATATGTTCCTGTCTCAAATGTATGCACCTTTCTATAGATTACATCTATATCTAAATTATTCTTATCCTTGCAAGCTATTTGACAAGTTCTACAACCTATACAAGCTGTCATATCGAAGTAAAAACCAAGTTTAGCCATCATCTTTCCTCCTTAAATATTAAAATATTATTCTTTGCTTTCTATAAACATCTTTAGTTATTGGTTCTCCTTCGTATTTCTCAATATCTACCAAACAGCTATTGTATCCAGAGATTCCTTGTCCAGTAACAGTAGGTGAAGTAAGCATATTATCAGCACCACCACGATCAATCCCTGTTTTTTCATCTAAATCAGACCATCTACCATGAGGTAAGATCAGCACTCCTGGTACAACTCGATCAGTAATAGTTACATGCCTTAAAATTTTTCCGTTTTTATTAAAAACTAATACTGTATCCCCATCATTTATTCCTTTAGTAGCAGCATCCTTGCTATTAATAAATACTGGACAATTAAAAGCCTCACTTAACTGTTGAACATTATCTAAAGCTGCATGTGATGTTTTTAGATGGTGAGGAGTAATCATTTGGAATGGATGCTCACCTTTTTCTTTTTTATCCTTATCAATAAATGTATCTTCATATCCCTCTAAGCTTGGTGTGTACGTAGGAATTGGACTTACTTTACTGTATCCCATTGCTGTTACAGTTTCTGAAAGTTTTCTGCAATAAATCTCCAACTTACCACTCTCACTAGATAGAGGATTGTTCTCAGGATCATCTATAAACTTTTTAAAGGAGATATGACCGTAATTATCTCCAGGTTTTCTCTCAACTTGATAAATACCACGTTCTAGAAACTCATTTAATGTGATAACACCCTTTTGTGGCTTTCCTTCTACACCCCATGATTTAATATCTTCCGAGGTAATTGTTAGTAATGGTTCGTATGTTTTCCCATCTTCCTTAATAACTTCACTATTTGCGAGTGTATTAAAGAATTGCTGTTTTTCGTCAAAAGGATACACTTCACTCGGGTCTATTCCCAATCTTTTGGCTAATTCAATTGCGATCCAACGGTCATCCTTTGCTTCGTATAATGGCTTTGTTACACCAGTATGGACAATTATATTTTCTCTCCGACCATCCAATATACCACCTAATCGTTCCCATTCCATTGTTACTGGAAGTACAATATCGGAGTAGGTAGCGTTTGTATTCAAGAAATATGCATGTGAAACAACAAAGTCAACCTTTCGATGAGCTTCGATTCCTTTCATCATATTTTGTCTATTTTGTAATAGGTGTCGGCCCGCATGATAGATAACATGAATATCAATATCCCGTTCCTCTCCTGGTTCTGTCGCCATCCATTGCGCACGACCAGTCCAGTGATACTTACCAGTTAATATGGCATCCCATATTTTACTATCATGAATACAATCGTCTAGTACATCTGGAATTTTAGGAATATCATCACTGCCTTTCTTAACAAGTGCAGGACCGTTATTTCCAGATTTCTTTTGACAACTCGTTCCTGTCATATGGCCAGATTTACCGATATGACCACCCATCGCACCTAAGGTCATTACCATTTGAGGTAGGTTATCCGAATTATGTGTACGAGCAGATGCCCATCCTGATAAAAATGCAACTTTCTTATCTTTACGGAACTCTCTTGCTAACTGAACAATTTGTTCCTGAGGTACACCACAGATTTCGGAAGCCCATTCTGGCGTCTTCGGAATACCGTCTTTTTTACCTAATATATAATCTTTAAGATTGTCGCTTGGATCTGCCCCCTCTGGCATATGCTCGGCATCAAATCCAATTGTATATTTATGAAGAAAATCCCAGTCGATTAATGGATTTGTAATTGGATCATCTTGTTCTAACATGGAATAAGCTGTTGCTAGGAGTAATGCCATATCTGTTCCTGGTCGAACTGGAATCCATTCGGCATCAAATGTTGCATAACTATCATTATAGAAAGGGTCTATACAAATAAACTTTGCCCCTGCCTTCTTTGCTTGAAGGAAATAATAACTTCCATTTCCACCAGTACTCCATGCCGGGTTCATACTAAGCATAATAATTGTTTCGCAATTACGAAGATCCATCCGATCGTTGATTGTTGGTTTTTTCCTTGCATCATATCCCATACAAGGCTGTGTAAATTCCCATGAGCCAGCAGAATTTGCACTCCAATTGTTCACATAACCACCAAATAAATTAAGAGTACGAGTAACTTCACCACCCCCGTATGTATCCCACCATCGAGATGCACAATAGATGGACCGGTTTCCGTAATTTTTCTTCGCAGCTTTTAGTTCATTAGCAATGTAGTCTAGAGCTTCATCCCAAGATATTCTTTCCCATTCATCTTTTCCTCGTAAAGATTTATCCCCGCCACCTGGCTTCCAATTCTTTCTTTTCATTGGATATTTCAATCTGTCTGCACCAAATACTTCTTTTCGGCGAGATCTTCCCCTTAAACATCCTCTCTGTTGAGGAAAATCTGGGGAGTCCTCATGTGTGTCATCCGTTTTTTGCCGAATAACGACACCATCAACAACTAATGCTTTATTAAGACATCTTCCTCCACAATCCTCCCAACAAGATGCAGTTACCCATTTTCCATCTATTTCCGGATTTGCTTTTTTTTCAGCTTCCGCACTAGCAAGTTTATTTCCATAACCAGGTAATGATAGGGCGGCTACACCCGCAGTACTACCTTTAATAAAATTCCTCCGGTTAACCTTTTTATTTATTACATCATTTATGTAATTTTTCATTTTTTTATATTCCTCCTTTAAAGATGTGATGGGTTTTTGTAGAGAAATAATTACATCAGTAGTTTAGAAAAAATCATTAGTCCTCTCTGTATCACTCTAGCTTTTTTTATAAGCACTAGATATGTTCAAATGTATCATTTGATACATCTTGACATTTCAAATGATCTTTATCACAAAAAAAAAACAGTAAATATGCAATAATATAAGTAGTTTATATTTAGTCAAATATTTCGATAATAACATCTAACATGATAGTGGACATTTTGTGAACCTTTGTTTATGCTTCTAAATAGAAAAAAATACAATAATTGAACTGAATTACCTAGAGTTATTTATAGGTATAAAGGTATCTATATGAAATAGGAGTGCTTAAAATGGGAGAGAAATGTTGCGGAAATCCTTTTTGTGAGTTTCTTGACCAGGAAACAAAGTCTTGGTTATGTGATCATATTACTGTTACATATGAAACTCCAAAGCAAATTCAACAAAACAGATGGAATAGACAACTTGAAGTAGTAACTGAAGGGGTTTTGGTAAAATATATGGTTCTACAAAATGGCGGTTTACAGTTTGTTGAAATACTTGGCCCTGGAAGTATACTAGGTGAGCACAACTTGTTTAAAGTACGTGATTATCCTGAATATGAAACAATCGCTTTAACAAAAGTAGGAAGGTGCCATTTACCCATTCAAATTGCAGAACAAATCTATAATGAAAATAAAGAGTTTGCCAAAGTATTAGTAAATAGCCTCATATCTCAAAGAAACCAGAACCATACATTTAGGCTTAATTTACAGTCAAAAAACAACACTGAAAAGATAGAGTTTATTTTAAGCTTTCTCAGTAATTTAGGTGTTGAAGAACATAATATTACACAAGATATTTTAGCGTTAATTCTGGGGATTAGTAGAGTTACGGTATCACGAGCATTACACAAAACGCGTTTAAAATAAATGCATAGTATCATTCTGTATTAAGCAGGAACACTTTTTCACTCTTGGACAATCTCAGAAAGAACAACCGCGAAGCATTCTTGCTTGATGATCTAGGTAAAACTCCGTTATTTATTTTTTCTGCTAACCTATGTTGCCAATTCGAGAAAAGGACTGTCAATAGGCGGTCTTTTTTGTGTACTTGGGGACAATACTTAAAAGATTTGTTAATCACATCCTTAACGGCCTAATACTAGCTAATCTGTAATAGTCTTCCCGCCCTCTCCCTACGATAAGTCAACATCGACTCGCATACTCGTCGTGTTTCCTTTATCTCAGTCGAGGTCAGTCCAGTTTATACGTCGCTGACCGAGGCGCTTTCGCTTTTCTTTTTCTTTACAAAAAGTTATTTCAATTTAATTATTCTGTAACAGTGGTGAAACATAAATCGGTTATGATAGAAGATGAAATTGACCCCCTTTTAAAGATATATTCTTTTCTTAAGCGCAGTTAGACTGTGCTTTTTTTTTATACATTAAAAGCATTTTTGATTAGTACAGTTCTTCCGATTGGTAAATAAACCCATTTTATTCAATAAAACGTGTTTATTTCCTGTATTCTCTCCCAATAGTGTAACCTTCAATTAATTGTGACCGTATATCAAAAGTAGTATAATATAACATACAAATGTTCACAGGTTGAAATTGAGGTGGAGGAAGTGCAGCGAGTCACTAACTGTGTATTGCTTAAAGAAAACCAAGTATTGCTGTTGCAAAAGCCGAGCCGAGGTTGGTGGGTTGCTCCAGGCGGGAAAATGGAGCCAGGTGAATCGGTTAGGGACTCTTGCATTCGTGAGTTTAGAGAAGAGACTGGGATCTATTTACGGAATCCACAGATAAAAGGAATTTTCACCTTCATTATGAAAGAAGGAGATCGTGTTGTTTCAGAGTGGATGATGTTCACCTTCTTTGCAACAGATGCCGACGGATTGAATTTAGATGAATCAGAGGAAGGGAAAATTCATTGGCAGCCAATCGCTAATTTAAAAAACCTTCCGATGGCAGCGGGAGATTATCACATCTTAGAATATATGATTCATGGGAATGGAATTATTTATGGAACCTTCACCTATACACCAGACTTTGAGTTAATTAGCTATCGTTTAGATCCAAGTTAATTGGTAAATACAGGAGGATATGAATTATGAGTGTGGGCGCGGTAAATGAAACTCAAATGGTTATTATAACAGGAATGTCAGGGGCTGGAAAAACAGTTGCGATCCAAAGCTTTGAGGACCTTGGATTTTTCTGTGTAGACAATCTACCGCCAACTCTGTTGCCAAAATTACTGGAGTTGATGAAGGATTCAGGGAATAAAATGAATAAGGTTGCCTTAGTTATGGACCTTCGTGGCCGTGAGTTTTTTGATCATTTATTCATTGCCCTAGATGACCTTTCAGAAACCTCATGGGTCGACCCACAAATTCTTTTTCTTGATGCAGACGATTCGACATTAGTTCGAAGATATAAGGAAACGAGAAGATTCCATCCATTAGCACCATCTGGTCTTCCGCTAGAAGGAATTAAATTAGAACGCGAGCTTTTGGAGGAGCTTAAAGGTAGAGCTCAGATGATTTTAAATACGACCCATTTGAAGCCTAGAGAGCTTCGGGAAAAAATTCAAATAGAATTTTCTCAAAATAAAAAAACGATCTTTACTGTTAATGTGATGTCCTTTGGCTTTAAACATGGTCTTCCAATTGATGCAGACCTAGTCTTTGATGTCCGATTCCTCCCAAATCCGCATTATATAGATCATATGCGACCGAAAACAGGGCTGGATGAGGAAGTTTCCACCTATGTACTGAAGTGGACGGAAACACATAAATTTCTTGAAAAAGTAACAGAGCTATTAAGCTTTATGCTTCCTCATTACAAAAGGGAGGGTAAGGCACAGCTTGTCATTGCGATCGGTTGTACTGGTGGTCAGCATCGCTCTGTTGCACTCGCTGAATATATTGGAATCTTTTTCAAAAATGATTATCCTACCCGAATTACTCATCGTGATATTCAAAGGAGAAAGGATAATGGAAAATGAGTGCAAAGAGACAGCCAAGAATCGTTATTATCGGGGGCGGAACAGGCTTACCGGTTCTATTAAGGGGACTTAAGAAATACCCTTTGGACATAACGGCAATTGTTACGGTTGCCGATGATGGCGGGAGTTCAGGGAGACTGAGAAATGATCTGCATATCCCACCACCTGGTGATATTCGCAATGTATTAGCGGCATTATCAGATGTGGAGCCGCTTGTTGAGGAAATGTTTCAGCACCGTTTTACAACATCGAACGAATTATCGGGCCATTCGCTTGGTAATTTGATTTTAGCTGCAATGACATCGATTACAGGTAATTTTGTTCATGCCATTCAAGAGATGAGCAAAGTATTAAATGTTCGAGGAAAGGTGCTTCCTGCGGCAAACCAAAGTGTTGTTTTACATGCCGAAATGGAGGATGGCACAGTTGTATCCGGTGAATCGAAAATTCCTTACTCTGGAAAAAAGATTAAAAAGGTTTTTTTGACACCAAATAATATTAGACCATTGCCTGAAACGATAGCAGCTATTAGAAAAGCTGATTTAATCGTGATGGGCCCTGGAAGTTTATATACAAGTATTTTGCCGAATCTTCTCGTGCCAAAGCTTGGAGCTGAGGTTTGTCGTTCCTCTGCTAAAAAAGTCTATGTTTGTAATTTAATGACACAAGCAGGGGAAACGTTTAATTACACGGCGAGTGACCATGTAAAGGCGATATATGATCATATGAGCTGTGCTTTTATTAACACGATTCTTGTCAATAATGAAAATATTCCTACTCAAGTGCAGGAAAGATATCGGGAAGAGATGGCACAGCCGGTCGTCTTCGATCACGAACGCCTTCATGAACTAGGATTGAAAGTTATTTCAGGTGAAATTGTGAATCATAAAGACGGAAAAATCCGTCATGATACGAAGGTAGTGGCCGAACTATTATATTCCTTGATAAATGAGGAAAAGAATAAGCGGAGGTGAAGGAAAATTGTCTTTCGCTTCAGAAACGAAAAAAGAATTAACGAATCTAGAAGTTAAAGATTGCTGTGCAAAAGCAGAGTTATCGGCGCTTATTCGAATGAATGGCTCACTTTCATTTTCAAATCGAAAATTAGTCGTTGACATCCAAACAGAAAACGCTGCGATTGCTAGAAGAATTTATATTTTGATAAAAAGGAACTATAATGTACAAGTAGAGCTTCTCGTTCGAAAAAAAATGAGGCTTAAGAAAAATAATGTGTATATTGTTAGGTTGTCCGAAAAAGCTAGTGAAATGCTAGATGATTTAAAAATCTTAAGTGAAGGCTTTGTTTTTACACATAATATTTCTGAAGTACTGATTAAAAAGAAGTGCTGTAAGCGCTCTTATTTACGCGGTGCATTTCTTGCTGGAGGCTCGGTGAATAATCCGGAGACCTCCTCGTATCATCTTGAAATTTTTTCATTATATAAAGAGCATAATGATTCTTTATGTGAATTGATGAATACATTTGAGTTAAACAGTAAAACATTAGAACGAAAAAAGGGGTTTATCACATACTTAAAGGAAGCTGAGAAAATCACAGATTTCTTAAGTATTATTGGTGCTCATAGTGCTCTTTTGAAATTTGAAGATATTCGAATTGTTCGAGATATGAGAAATTCCGTTAATCGACTAGTGAACTGTGAAACCGCAAACTTAAATAAAACGATTGGTGCTGCGCTAAGACAGGTAGAAAATATACGCTATATTCAGGACACTGTTGGCCTACATATTTTACCTGATAAATTGCGAGAAATCGCTGAGCTTCGTGTCACTCATCAAGATGTCACGTTAAAGGAGCTCGGGGAAATGGTATCTGGAGGCAGTATCAGTAAATCCGGTATTAATCACCGCTTAAGGAAAATTGATGAAATTGCTGAAAAGCTGCGAGCGGGAGATTCGATTTGAATAAAAAATGATATTATTTTAATGGATTAGGGAGGTAAGTGAGAAATGGTGGAAAAACAAGTAGAAATAAAATTAAAAACAGGCTTACAGGCAAGACCAGCAGCATTGTTTGTACAAGAAGCAAACCGCTTTTCATCTGATGTATTCCTTGAAAAAGAAGGGAAAAAAGTGAATGCTAAGAGCATCATGGGGCTGATGAGTCTGGCGATAGGCGCTGGCTCTGTCGTGACCCTAACTGCTGAAGGGAAAGATGAAAACGAAGCAGTTGAAGCGTTAACTGATTATATTCAACAGGAAAATTAAATGTTTAAATTCAAGCTTGGGACTGTGGTTCCAAGCTTTTTTTGTGAGATAAATGGGAAGTGCTCGATAAATTAGAAAAGCTGCTAGATAATCTTAAAAAGTTACTAGATAAATTTATATAGTTGCTAGATAATCCTCAAAAGTTGCTCGATATTTGTCTCTTCATTAGGAAAATATCCGAAAAAAAGAAAAAAGCACATGTCATTTCATTTAAGAAATAACATGTGCTTGCTCACTTTTGACAATAAATCAATTTTTATTGTTCTTTTTTCTCATTAGTTGGATTACGTGTAATAATTTTATCAACCAATCCATACTCAACTGCTTTTTCAGCAGTCATGAAGTTATCGCGGTCCGTATCTCTTGCAATGACTTCAATTGGCTGACCAGTACGTTCAGCAAGAATTTGATTTAGTTTATCACGAAGGAACAAAATTCTTTTCGCAGCAATTTCAATTTCTGTTGCTTGACCTTGAGCTCCACCTAATGGTTGGTGAATCATGACTTCACTGTTTGGAAGAACATAACGCTTCCCTTTTGCACCTGCTGCAAGTAAGAAAGCACCCATTGAAGCAGCCATTCCTGTACAAATCGTTGAAACGTCAGCCTTAATGTATTGCATTGTATCATAGATAGCCATACCAGCTGTGATGCTTCCACCTGGGCTGTTAATGTATAAAGTAATATCTTTCTCAGGGTTTTCAGCTTCTAAGAACAATAATTGAGCAACAATGGAGTTTGCTACATTGTCATCGATAGCACTACCAAGCATAATAATCCGGTCTTTTAATAGTCGGGAATAAATATCGTATGCGCGCTCTCCGCGGTTCGTTTGTTCAATAACTGTAGGGATTAAATTCATTTTCTAATTCCTCCTCTAAAGTAGGTTAAAACATTCAATTAATCAGTTGAATGAAGTTTTAAGTATGTAATCTTATGATACACTGATGGTCAATAAAGGTCAAACAATTGGCTGTCATTCACAGTAAAATAAGTTCGCTACCACTGTTGAGAATTCCTTCCTTTATTACTTATGTATATTCTACTTTCTTCATTTCCATCATACCCGCTGCAACGGTTTTTAAACAAAAGATTTCTTGCAATGTCTAAAATTCTATCATATAATATATAATCGTACCGTATAAAAACGAATGAATAAAAAGTGCGTTTTTAAAGTACTTACAATGTTTTTTTGCCCTCGTGGTGTAACGGATAGCACGCAAGATTCCGGTTCTTGAAATGGGGGTTCGATTCCCTCCGAGGGCGTTAGTTTATCTATTAAGAAGGATTTTTTAAGTATACAGATGTAAGAATCTGTTTTCTTGAAAAATCCTTATTTTTTTGTCTAAATACAGACAAAGTATATTTCAATACACCAAATCCCCGTCTTATTGTAAAATGGAGAAAGGGGGGAGATGTAGATGAATTTACAAACTGGGTTATGGCAGCAGCAAACGTTAAAGCTTACAATGACACAAGAACTAACTCAGGCGATTGCACTTCTGCAATATAATGCGCAGGAGCTTTCAGAATTCCTTGAAAATAAAGCGTTGGAAAATCCGTTATTACAAATCGAATCTAGAAATGTTCAGGCAATGGACCCCCGTTCCGATCGGACAAAGTCGGTCCGGAAAAATGTTGAAAAAGATAAGCAAAATTGGATTGAACAAATTGGGAAAAAAGAGATTTTTCTAGATGAATATTTAATATCACAATTAAATTTTGAAATTGTTAACTCTAAGTCGAAGAAGGTCATCGACTATGTTATTGATAGCATAGATGAAAACGGTTACTTCCGAGCAGAGCTTGGGGAAGTAGCCGCCCGTTTACACGTAACGGAAGAAGAAGTAAATGAATCGCTTGAAATCATCCAAGGATTAGAGCCAGCAGGGATAGGAGCCCGGAATTTACAAGAGTGCCTCCTGCTGCAATTAAAAAGGTTGGAAAAGCGAAATGAAATAGCAGAGGAAATAGTGAAGCACTATTTTTCAGCTTTTGCTGATAAAAAATGGAAGGACATCGCTAAGCAGCTTGGGGTTAAGCTGGCGGATATTCAAGAGGTATTTGATTTCATTCAAACACTAAATCCACGGCCTGCTTCAGCCTTTCAAAATGAAAAATCATCCTATATCGTCCCAGATGTTCTGATAAAATGGGATGGAAATTCTTTTGTCATTAGCGTCTTTGATGAAGTACTCCCGAAGGTTAGCTTTAATAAAGAATATTATCAAAAATTTTCTTCATCAAAAGATAAGCAGGTTAATCGATTTATACAAGAAAATTATCAAGACTATCAATGGATAGCGAGAAGTCTTGAGCAAAGAAGAGAAACCTTAACGAAGGTATCTTTGAAAATTGTTGAAAAGCAGCCTGAATTTTTCAAACAGGGGCCAGCTAATTTACGACCGTTGACGATGAAGGAAATTGCCGATGAGCTTGATATACATGAATCTACAGTTAGTCGCACAGTTCGCGAAAAATATGCGCAAACACCTTTTGGAACATTTGAATTAAGATCATTTTTCTCAAGCACGATTAAGACAACATCTGATGAAAACACATCGTCAACTCAGGTGAAAAATATCATTAGCAAACTAATTGCTGAGGAAAATAAACAGAAGCCTTTATCTGATCAAGAAATTGTTCAGCTATTAAAAGAACAGGAAGAAATGGTTGTTTCAAGAAGAACGATTGCCAAATATCGTGATCAGCTTGGCATCCCATCCTCATCCAAAAGAAAGAGATATGATAATTGAGTTATAAGAGGAGATAAGTAGTGAATAGACCAACCCTATCATTATATACACGCAATCGCTGTCCCTTATGTGATAAAGCAAAGAAAATCATTATCGAGCTAGCAGAAGAGTGGGATTTTCAATATGTGGAATATGATATTGCTGAAAGCGATGAGCTGACGGAAAAATATGGTCTCATGATCCCAGTAGTCGAAATTGATAGTGAAGAAATCCAATATGGGCAAATCGATAAAAGGAGGATTCTCGAAGTCCTAACGAAGAAAATTACCAAATAATTTCATTTAGTGTCAATTCTGTTGAATTAATTCATCGCTCCTGTTAAAATACAAATATAGAAGGAGTGATTTTTTTTGCAGCTAGTGGGACATAATATGTCTATGCGGGACAAAACAAGACCACTAAAGGAGAAGACAGTATGGACTCACTAATTAACATTCAAAGAAGATTATTACCGGATTTACTAACCGTTATGCAAAAGCGTTATCATATTCTCAAATATATTGGCTTAATGGGGCCAGTTGGAAGAAGAAGCTTAGCTGCGAGTATAAATCTCACGGAAAGGGTATTAAGAAGTGAGGTTGAGTTTTTAAAAAGCCAGAATTTGATTTCCATTGCGAGTACAGGAATGAACCTTACGAGTGAAGGGAAGGACACGCTTGAGAAGCTTGATGAGATGATGCGTGACATATCGGGTGTTGCAACATTAGAAAAGAAAATACAGAAAAAACTTGGTATTCAAAAGGCGGTTGTTGTTTCAGGGAATTCTGATGAATCTCCTTGGGTAAAAAAGGAACTTGGCAGAGCTGCAGTAATGAGAATGAAATCAAGCCTTGAAGAGAAAAATATTATCGCAGTCACAGGTGGGTCGACGATGGCAGCAGTGGCAGAAATGCTAACGCCTGATTTTGTTGGACGAAATTGTCTCTTCGTTCCTGCTCGTGGTGGAATTGGTGAAAATGTTAAAAATCAAGCGAATACAATCTGTGCAATTATGGCAGATTCTACAGCTTCGAAGCATCGAGTTCTTTATGTACCTGAGCAAGTTAGCAAGGAAATTTATGAGTCTCTTATTAAAGAGCCTGAAATAAACGAAGTGTTAGGTTTAATCCATTCAGCGAATATGGTTCTCCATGGAATTGGTGATGCTATGACCATGGCAGAGCGTCGAAAGGCAAGCTCTGCTAGTCTAGCTAAGCTCCAGAATGAAGGAGCCGTGGGAGAGGCATTCGGTTATTATTTTAATGAAGCCGGTGAGGTCGTCCATAAAGTAAAGACAATCGGTCTTCAACTAGAAGATTTATCTAACATCCCTCATGTGCTTGCTGTAGCTGGAGGAGCATCAAAGGCGAAAGCCATTGCTTCCTATATGAAACAAGCGCCAGAAGCAACTACTCTCATAACAGATGAAGGCGCTGCAAGGGAACTTATTCAGGAATAACTCAATAAACAAAGGAAATGAAATACATGAATTTCATTTCCTATTAAAAAAGGCTAGTTAAAGTTCATTGTTGATTGCAACGGAAATCGACAGGTATGTAGACAAAGCCGAAATATAAAATACTAAACCTTTTAAGGGAGGAAATAATAATGACAGTAAAAATAGGTATTAATGGTTTTGGAAGAATTGGTCGACTTGTATTTCGTGCAGCATTAAGCAACCCTAATGTAGAAATAGTGGCAGTAAACGATTTAACAGACGCAAACATGCTTGCTCATCTTTTAAAATACGATTCTGTCCATGGAACTTTTAGTGAAGAAGTGAAGGTTGACGGTGATTACTTAATTGTTGGTGGACATAAAGTAAAGGTAATTGCTGAGCGTGATCCAGCAAAACTTGGTTGGGGAGACCTTGGTGTAGAAGTGGTTGTTGAATCAACAGGTCGCTTTACGAAAAGAGAAGACGCTGCCAAACATTTAGAGGCTGGTGCAAAGAAAGTTATTATCTCAGCTCCAGCAAAAGACGAAGATATCACAGTTGTAATGGGTGTTAACCATGAAAAATATGATCCTGCAAATCACCACGTTATCTCAAATGCATCTTGTACGACAAACTGTTTAGCGCCATTTGCTAAAGTGTTACATGATAACTTTGGAATTAAGCGTGGAATGATGACAACGATTCACTCTTACACAAATGACCAGCAAATTCTAGATTTACCTCATAAGGACTACCGTCGTGCTCGTGCAGCTGCGATGAACATTATCCCGACAACAACGGGTGCTGCAAAGGCTGTTTCACTAGTACTACCAGAGTTAAAAGGAAAATTAAATGGTGGTGCCGTTCGTGTTCCAACACCAAATGTTTCATTAGTCGATTTAGTTGTTGAGCTTGATAAGGAAGTTACGGTTGAAGAAGTAAATGGAGCATTGAAAGCAGCTTCTGAAGGTGATTTGAAAGGAATTCTTGGCTATAGCGAAGAGCCACTTGTATCTGGTGACTATAATGGCAATATCGACTCATCTACAATTGATGCACTTTCAACAATGGTAATGGAAGGCAACATGGTCAAGGTTATTTCTTGGTATGATAATGAGGCAGGCTATTCAAATCGTGTCGTTGATCTCATCGATTACATTGCAGAAAAAGGAATTTAATTCGTCTTTTAACGAATAATAAGTGCTTAGAAGAATTTTCATCTCTATTGGAATTTCCAATGATAACCGTCTATAATGATAGAGGGTATACGGGGAGCGGGGAACAATCCCCTCTCCTTTTTTATTGGAAAAAAGCTAAGGAATATCGAATGAGCGCCTAGAAATAATATGTGGAGGTCCTTTTGCGATGAACAAAAAAAGCATTAAAGATGTAGAGTTAAAAGGCAAAAGAGTATTTTGTAGAGTTGATTTCAACGTCCCGATGCAGGATGGTCAAGTAACGGATGAAACGCGTATTCGCGCAGCGATTCCGACGATAAAATATTTAATGGAACAGGGTGCTAAAGTCATTTTGGCAAGCCATCTAGGACGACCTAAAGGGCAAGTCGTTGAAGAAATGCGCTTAACACCAGTTGCTGATAGATTATCTGCAATTCTTGGAAAAGAAGTAAAAAAGGCAGATGAGGCATATGGTGACAGTGTAAAAGCGATCATCGATACGATGTGTGAAGGGGAAGTCCTTCTACTCGAAAATGTTCGTTTCTATGCAGGTGAAGAGAAAAATGATCCAGAGCTAGCAAAGGCGTTTGCTGAGTTAGCGGACATTTATGTTAATGATGCCTTTGGTGCAGCTCACCGTGCACATGCATCAACAGAAGGAATTGCTCATCATCTTCCAGCAGTTTCAGGGCTTTTAATGGAAAAAGAACTAGATGTACTAGGCAAAGCACTCTCGAATCCAGAACGTCCGTTTACAGCGATTATTGGTGGAGCAAAGGTAAAGGACAAAATTGGTGTGATCGATAACCTTCTTGATAAAGTAGACAACTTAATTATCGGTGGTGGCCTTGCATACACGTTTGTGAAGGCACAAGGGCATGAAATCGGGAATTCTTTATTAGAAGAGGATAAACTTGAATTAGCAAAATCATTTATAAAAAAAGCAGAAGAAAAAGGCGTAAAATTTTATATGCCTGTTGATGCTGTTATTGCAGATGAATTTTCTGTGGATGCAAATGCGAAAACGGTCGGAATTGAAGAAATTCCAGCTGATTGGATGGCATTAGATATTGGACCAAAAACAGCAGAATTATATAGCCAAGTTATTCAAGATTCAAAGCTTGTGATTTGGAATGGTCCGATGGGTGTGTTCGAATGGTCTAAATTTGCTGGTGGTACGAGAGCCGTCGCTGAAACATTAGCAGAAGCAAATGATACATATTCTGTTATCGGTGGAGGAGATTCCGCAGCCGCAGTAGAAAAATTCCATCTTGCTGATCGCATGAGCCATATTTCTACAGGTGGCGGTGCTTCACTTGAATTTATGGAAGGCAAAGCGCTACCAGGTGTTGTTGCGCTAAATGATAAATAATAAATAAATCTGAAAGGAAGTGTCAGCATGCGAAAACCAATCATTGCAGGAAACTGGAAAATGCATAAAACGCTCTCAGAAGCCAAAAGTTTTATTGAAGAAATAGATGGGAAGCTTCCGTCTGAGGATAAAGTAGAAGCAGTTGTTTGTGCGCCAGCACTATTTTTAGAAGCGCTCGTCGGTTATGGTGTTGGAATCGGTGCGCAAAATATGCACTTTGAAGAGCAAGGTGCTTTTACAGGTGAGATTAGCCCTGTAGCACTTGAGGATATCGGGGTAAAATATGTCATTCTCGGCCATTCTGAGCGTCGTGAAATGTTCAATGAAACGGATGAAGCTGTTAATAAAAAGGTATTTGCTGCATTTAAATACAATTTAACGCCAATAGTGTGCTGTGGTGAAACGCTTGAACAGCGGGAAAATGGCGAAACGAATGCATTCGTAGGTTCACAGATTGAAAAGGCGCTTCAAGGATTGACGGAAGAGCAAGTGAAACAAACGGTGATTGCTTATGAACCTATTTGGGCAATTGGTACAGGAAAATCTTCTACAGCTGGAGATGCAAATGAAGTATGTGGCTACATTCGTCAAGTAGTTAGCAAGCAATTTTCTCAAGAAGCAGCGGAGGCTGTTCGAATTCAATATGGTGGAAGCGTAAAGCCTGAGAATATTAAGGATTACATGGCACTGCCTCATATTGATGGTGCGCTTGTCGGCGGTGCAAGCCTTGAGCCAGGCTCTTTCCTGCAATTATTGGAGGCGGGGAAAAGTGAGTAAATCACCGGTTGCTTTAATCATCCTAGATGGTTTTGGACTTCGAGAAGAACAAAAAGGCAATGCAGTAGCCCAAGCGAAAAAGCCGAACTATGAACGCTTTTTGAATACGTATCCTCATACGACCTTAACAGCATGTGGGGAAGCGGTTGGCTTACCTGAAGGACAGATGGGAAACTCGGAAGTTGGTCACTTAAATATCGGTGCTGGCCGAATTGTTTACCAAAGTCTGACGAGAGTAAATATGGCTATTCGTGAAGGGGAATTCGAACAAAACGATACCTTTTTAAAAGCAATGGACCATGTGAAAAAGAACGGAACTAATCTTCATATTATGGGCTTGCTGTCTAATGGTGGCGTTCATAGTCATATTAGCCATCTTTATGCGCTCCTTCGACTTGCGGCTGAGGAAGGGATACAAAACGTTTTCGTTCATGCTTTTCTAGATGGCCGTGATGTTGGTCCGCAAACAGCTGAAGGTTTCATTCAGGAAGCAGAGGCGAAAATGCAGGAATATGGAGTAGGGAAATTCGCTACCATTTCCGGTCGCTATTATTCAATGGACCGAGATAAACGGTGGGAGCGCGTTGAAAAATCATACCGTTCCATGGTTTATGGGGAAGGACCTTCCTATCCTCAGGCGATTGATGTTGTAAAAGATAGCTACGAGCACGGCATTTTTGATGAGTTCGTTCTTCCTTCTGTTATTACACAAGAAAATGGAGAACCAGTTGCTACGATTCAAGAAAATGACGCGGTGATTTTTTATAATTTCCGCCCAGACCGAGCGATCCAAATTTCTAACACGTTTACGAATAAAGATTTTCGTTCATTTGACCGTGGGCCTAAGCATCCAGATAAGCTGTTCTTTGTGTGCTTAACACATTTTAGTGAAACAGTTGATGGGTATGTTGCTTTTGAACCGAGTAACCTAGATAATACTCTTGGAGAGGTTTTATCACAGAATGGTCTAAAGCAGCTCCGAATTGCTGAAACAGAAAAATATCCGCATGTGACATTTTTTATGAGCGGTGGCCGTGAAGCGGAATTCCCAGGTGAAAAGCGAATCCTCATCGATTCACCCAAAGTTGCTACATATGACTTAAAGCCAGAAATGAGCGCTTATGAAGTGACGGAAGCATTGGTAAAGGAAATCAATTCCGACGAGTTCGATGCGATCATCCTAAACTTTGCAAACCCAGATATGGTCGGCCATTCTGGAATGTTAGAGCCAACCATTAAGGCTGTGGAAACGGTTGATGAATGTTTAGGGAAAATTGTTGACTTAATCATTGAAAAAGGCGGAAAAGCGATCATTACTGCTGACCATGGAAATGCGGACGAAGTCATTACAATGGAAGGCAAGCCGATGACTGCCCATACAACAAATCCAGTTCCAGTTATCATTACTGAATCTGGTTTAACTTTAAGAGAAGGCGGCATTCTCGGTGATTTAGCACCGACAATGCTTGACTTACTAGGTATTGAAAAACCAACCGAGATGACAGGAACATCTTTGGTGAAAAAATAATTTTCTAAAGGAGAGTATGTAAAATGCCATTTATCGAACATATTTATGCACGTGAAGTATTAGATTCTCGTGGTAATCCAACAGTTGAAGTAGAAGTATTAACAGAATCCGGCTTTTTTGGCCGTGCGATCGTACCATCAGGAGCTTCTACCGGTGAGCATGAAGCAGTTGAGCTTCGTGATGGAGATAAATCTCGTTATTTAGGTAAAGGTGTACAAAAGGCTGTAGACAACGTAAATAATATTATTGAAGATGCGTTAATTGGAATAGATGTTACAGACCAAGTCGGCATTGACCGAATCATGATTGAATTAGATGGAACGGAAAATAAAAGTAAGCTTGGTGCGAATGCGATTCTAGGTGTATCCATGGCAGCTGCCCATGCTGCGGCTGAATCTGTTGGTCTTCCGCTATATCGTTATCTGGGCGGTTTTAATGCGAAGCAGCTACCAACACCAATGATGAATATTATAAACGGTGGTTCTCATGCAGATAATAACGTGGACTTCCAAGAGTTCATGATTATGCCTGTTGGTGCACCTACTTTTAAAGAGGCAATCCGTATGGGTGCGGAAGTATTCCACTCATTAAAGAAAGTACTTCATGATAAAGGCTTAAACACAGCTGTTGGGGATGAAGGTGGATTTGCTCCTAACCTTGGTTCAAACCGCGAAGCTTTAGAAGTCATTATGGAGGCTATTCGCAATGCTGGGTATGAGCCTGGTAAAGATATTTACCTTGCAATGGATGTTGCTTCATCTGAATTCTACAACAAAGAAACAGGAAAATACGATCTTGCTGGCGAAGGTCGCACAGGCTTATCTTCTGAAGATATGGTTAATTTCTACGAAGAGCTTGTGAACGAATTCCCGATTATCTCAATTGAAGACGGCTTAGATGAAAACGATTGGGCAGGCCATAAATTATTAACTGAGCGTATCGGTGGCAAGGTTCAATTAGTTGGAGACGACCTATTCGTAACAAATACGAAAAAATTAGCTCAAGGAATTGAACAAGGCGTTGGCAACTCTATTTTAATTAAAGTAAATCAAATCGGTACGTTAACAGAAACGTTCGAAGCAATTGAAATGGCAAAGCGTGCAGGCTACACAGCAGTCGTTTCTCACCGCTCTGGTGAAACAGAAGACGCAACAATCGCAGACATTGCTGTTGCAACAAACGCTGGCCAAATCAAAACGGGTTCTATGAGCCGTACAGACCGTATTGCTAAATACAATCAGCTTCTTCGCATTGAAGATGAGCTTGGTGAATTAGCGATATATGATGGATTGAAATCTTTTTATAATTTAGGTAAGTAATATATAGAAGGGAGATTGCAACTTAACTGAGTTGCAATCTCCCTTTTCGCCGTTAAAAAGGAGAGTTTGGCCGTTAAAAGTACAAAATCGGCCGTTAAAAAATTTATTTAGAAAATTGAGTAGGAATTTTTTTAAAAAAAAGAATGATTTATTTCAAATTACGTTTACGAATTCTTCTTTTTAAAGGAAATTTAAATAGCGTTTTGCCAATCTATTGTATATAGAAGAATTATGTGATAAATTATTAATATTGTAATTGTCCGTTTTCAGGAGGTGGGCTTCATGCTTCATTCAATTTTAGTTACATTGTTAGTCATTGATGCTTTAGGACTTATTGCGGTTGTTTTACTTCAATCAGGTAAAAGTGCAGGTCTGTCAGGTGCGATTTCTGGAGGAGCTGAACAGCTTTTTGGTAAACAAAAAGCACGTGGACTTGATTTAATCCTTCACCGCATTACCATTGTTCTTGTAGTACTTTTCTTTATCCTTACAATTGCTGTATCTTACTTTGCATTATAAAATGCCTGGCCTTTGATAAGGTCAGGTTTTTTTCGTTGTTAAGCAATTTTTTTTGAATGCAGCTGTTGTGTTCGCTTACAATAAGAGTGAGATAAAGGGACAAGGAACCTGTCCCTATGTTCCTGAGAGTCATTCAATACGTATTTTTTCCTGAAAAGGGGTTTACATAAATGAGAGTCGTGACACCGAAGCCGTTTACGTTTGGAAAGGGCAAAAGAGCCGTTTTATTATTGCACGGATTCACTGGGAATACAGCAGATATTAGGATGCTAGGCCGTTACCTTGAAGGCAAGGGATATACATGTCATGCACCACTGTACAAAGGACATGGGATTCCACCTGAACAACTGATTACAACTGGACCAGAAGATTGGTGGCAAGACGTCATAGAGGCTTATGAATTTTTGAAAAATAAAGGTCATAGTGAAATTGCTGTTGTAGGTTTATCACTTGGTGGTGTATTTTCGCTAAAGCTAGGCTACACTGTGCCTATAAAGGGAATTATCCCCATGTGTGCACCAATGTATATTAAAAGCGAAGAAGTCATGTACGAAGGAATTTTGCACTATGCCCGAGAATATAAAAAGCTTGAAGGAAAAAGCAAGGAACAAATCGACCAGGAAATGGCTGAGTTTGCAAAAACACCAATGAAAACTTTGAAGGCTCTGCAACAATTAATCGCGGATGTTCGTGAAAACATTGAAATGGTATACACACCGACTTTTGTTGTTCAGGCGCGCCATGATGCGATGATTAATACGGATAGTGCCAATATTATTTATCAAAACATTGAAACAGATTTTAAAGAGCTTAAATGGTATGAAGAATCAGGGCATGTTATTACATTAGATAAAGAGCGTGAACAGCTCCATGAGGATATATATCAGTTTTTAGAAAAACTAGATTGGGAAGAATAATAAGTAGAACCCATTGGGTAAGGAGATTAAATGAATGGAAAAGAATATTGAGCAAACGATTGAGAGACTGCTAAGTTATATGAAGGATGAGGCATATAAGCCTCTTACCGTGCAGGAGCTGGAGGCTGCATTTCAAATAGAGGATTCTTTAGAGTTTAAAGATTTTGTAAAGGCACTTGTCATGATGGAAGAAAAAGGCCTTGTTGTGCGAACACGAAGCAATCGCTACGGCTTGCCAGAAAAAATGAATCTTGTACGCGGAAAACTATCAGCCCATGCAAAAGGCTTTGCCTTTGTCATTCCAGATGAGCAAGGGCTGGATGATATTTTTATCCCGCCAACTGAAATAAATAATGCGTTAAATGGCGATATTGTTCTAGCACGCGTAACTTCAGAGAGTTCTGGACAGAGACGAGAAGGAACGATCATTCGGATTCTCGAACGAGGTGTTCAGCAAATTGTCGGCACCTATACAGAAAGCAAGAATTTCGGCTTTGTTCTGCCAGATGATAAGAAGTTTACGAGTGACATCTTTATTCCGAAGAATGCTTCCCTTGGTGCGGTTGAAGGACATAAAGTAGTGGTAAAGCTCATTGCTTATCCAGAAGGAAGGAAAAGTGCGGAAGGCGAAGTCATCCAAATTCTCGGTCATAAAAATGACCCAGGTGTAGATATTCTTTCCATTATCCATAAACATGGACTTCCAACTGAATTTCCGGATGACGTGTTAACTCAAGCGAAAGAAACACCTGAAGTGATTTCCGAAAGTGAGCTTGAAAACCGTCGTGATTTACGAAATGAAACGATTGTTACGATTGATGGTGCGGATGCCAAGGACTTAGATGATGCTGTTACAGTTACAAAACTAGACAACGGGAACTATAAGCTGGGTGTACATATTGCAGATGTAACGCATTATGTCCGCGAAAATACAGCGATAGACAATGAAGCGAGTGATCGTGGAACGAGTGTGTACTTAGTAGACCGCGTGATTCCGATGATTCCTCACCGATTGTCAAATGGGATTTGTTCATTAAATCCTCAGGTTGATAGGCTGACATTATCTTGTGAAATGGAGATTAATGGTGAAGGTGAAGTCGTTTCACATGAGATTTTTCAAAGTGTGATCAAAACAACCGAGCGAATGACATACTCGGATGTGAATAAAATTCTTGAGGATCAAGATGAAGAATTAATGAAGAGATATGAACCGCTTGTGCCGATGTTTCAAGAAATGGCCGAGTTGGCTGCGATCTTACGAAATAAACGAATGACCCGTGGTGCAATTGATTTTGACTTTAAAGAATCGAAAGTGATTGTGGACGAGGAAGGCAAACCGAGTGATGTTGTTCTTCGTGAGCGGTCAGTAGCTGAAAGACTTATTGAAGAGTTCATGTTAGCTGCCAATGAAACGGTAGCCGAGCATTTTCATTGGATGGACGTTCCATTCATTTATCGAATTCATGAAGATCCGAAGGAAGAAAAGCTACAAAGATTTTTCGAGTTTATTACGAATTTCGGTTATCTTGTTCGAGGTACCGCTAATGCTGTTCATCCTCGAGCTCTTCAGGAGATTATTGAAGAGGTGCAAGGAAAGCCCGAAGAAATGGTCGTTTCAACGGTCATGCTTCGCTCAATGCAACAGGCAAAATATTATCCGGAGAGCTTAGGTCACTTTGGATTATCAACGAGCTTTTACACGCACTTTACTTCACCAATTCGTCGTTATCCTGACTTAATCGTTCACCGTTTGATTAGAACGTATTTAATTGATGGGAAATTGGATGAAGCAACGAGGGAAAAATGGAATGCGATGCTTCCAGACATTGCCGAGCATACATCGAGCATGGAGCGTAGAGCGGTTGAGGCCGAACGCGAAACGGATGAGCTGAAAAAAGCTGAATACATGGAAGATAAAATTGGCGAGGAATACGATGGTATTATCAGTTCAGTTACGAACTTCGGTATGTTTGTTGAGTTGCCAAATACGATCGAGGGACTTGTTCATGTTAGCTATATGACAGACGACTATTACCGCTATGAGGAACGCCATCTAGCAATGATTGGTGAACGGACAGGAAATGTCTTCCGAATTGGCGATGAAATTACCGTACGAGTGATCAATGTAAATAAAGAAGAACGCGCTGTTGATTTTGAAATCGTTGGCATGAAAGGAACGCGCAGACGACCAGAATCAAGAGAAAAGAAAATCTTTAGAACATCAGGCTCAGGCGGTAGTGACCGAAAGTCTAGACGTGGGAAGTCTTCCGAGCGTAGCAGTGATAGAAATAGGAGCGGCAATAGTGGTGGAAGCGGAGATTCAAAAGATAAATCCAAAAAGAAGAAGCGGAAATTCTACGAAAATGCTCCGAAAGTAAAGCGTAAGAAAAAACGATAATTGAGTGAGATGCTCTAACCGATGGTTGGGGCATCTTTTTTATAGGTATTCCCGACGGCTGTTCGATGTTGGTGGATTGGTAATCAAAAGATGAACTTGGTGCCCGTAAGCGGTTTGAATCAGTCGGATTGGTAATCAAAAGTAGAAGTTGGTGCCCGAACCTGGTTTGAAGCAGGTTGATTGGTAACCAAAAGATGAACTTGTTGCCCGAACCTGGTTTGAAGCAGGTTGATTGGTAATCAAAAGATGAACTTGTTGCCCGAACCTGGTTTGAAGCAGGTTGATTGGTAACCAAAAGAAGAAGTTGATGCCCGGAACCGTTTTGAAACAGCTCGATTGGTAATCAAAAGGTGAGCTTACTACCCGAACTTGGTTTGCAACAGCTTGATTGGTAACCAAAAGGTGAAGTTGATGCCCGAACTTGGTTTGCAACAGCTCTTTTGGTAATCAAAAGCTAAAGTTGTTGCCCGCAACCGTTTCGGCTCTGTCTGATTGGTAATCAATAGTTATAATTGATACCCAAGAGCCGATTACCCCCAATTTTTTTACAAACAATTAAAAGCTTAACTCTAACGGACAAATTAGCATCTACTTTCCTTCGCTATTCTAATAGTGTTTTTCTTCTAAAAAAATTTGACTACCTTTAATATTCGTGAAGACAGCTTCCTTCCACATTGAGAGTGCCTTTAAAATTTGCTACAATAAAGGCAAGCTTTCAATTAGGAAACCATTTGAGAATCCATTTTTTTCTGCTAGTTAGCCCCCACAAGGTTTTTTGCTCGCAGAAAAGAGGTAAAGGGGGAAATGTCATGCCTAAAGGCGTAGGAAAAATGATTGCGCAAAACAAAAAAGCATATCATGATTTTTCTATCGAAGAAACGTATGAGGCAGGAATCGTTCTACAGGGAACAGAAATTAAATCCATTCGTGCGGGAAAAGTGAACCTGAAAGATTCTTATGCAAGAATTGATAAAGGTGAAGTGTTTTTAATTGGAATGCACGTAAGTCCTTATGAACAAGGAAATCGCTACAATCATGACCCGCTGCGTACAAGAAAATTGCTTCTTCATAATAGAGAAATTAGCAAGTTGATTGGTGAAACGAAGGAAGTCGGTTATTCAATAGTCCCATTAAAGCTTTATTTAAAAAATGGCTACGCGAAAGTATTAATTGGACTTGCAAAAGGAAAGAAGAAGTTCGACAAACGCGAAGATTTAAAGAAGAAAGAAGCAAAACGTGAAGTTGAACGTGCTTTCCGTGAAAGACAGAAGATGTAGTTTCTGTTTTACAGAAACTTACATTTTAAAAATGGTTCATGGTGTGCTATAATAAAAACTGTCACGAGGACGTGACACAAACTTAGCTCTTCTATACTTGAGCATTCCGCTAGTTGTCAGCATGCAGAATAAGATTCGATGCTAGACCTTATATAATGGGGACGCTACGGATTCGACAGGGATAGTTCGAGCTTAGGTTGCGAGTCGAGGGGATCGGCCTCGTTAAAACGTCAAAGCCTATAACTGGCAAACAACAAAACAACTTCGCTTTAGCTGCTTAA
>JAEWIG010000208.1 GCA_023387295.1 Bacillota bacterium
GTGCTCCATTTAAGAGCCATGTGTTTGATATAAGCTCCTTCGTGGTAAAATAAAATAATTAATTTGTAATGAAAGAGATGGCATGCAATGCGCACAGTGCCTGGCACTGTTCAAAGGCTTGTCATAATAAAGAGGTATGATATGACGATTAACAATAATTCGAACCAAATAATAAATAAAGAGAACGAAGCGATGCCCACCTTGAAGGAGGGGCTGTCCACATTTAAAGTGGCAGAGCTGAAAGACATCTGCAAAAGGCTGAACATCAAAAAAATCAGTACATTGAAAAAGGCGGAGTTAATTGAAAAATTAAGTGAAGCAATCCCGACTCTTCTCAGTCCGATTCTGTCCGAGTTTGATGAGAAACGTTTGCTTTTCATAAGGAAAATAATCGACAACAATGGGGCCGTTAGCGCACGAAGCATGGAAATAGAAGAGCTGGAGTACTACGCTAAAACAGGCTTTATGTTTGCTGGTGTTAGAGAAGATGATGTGGTCGTCACGATTCCAGTTGAATTATTACCAGCCCTTGAAAAAACCATTCAAGAGGAAAAGGTACTCAAAACGATTAAGCGAAATACGGAATGGATCAAAATCACGCATGGATTGCTTTATTATTATGGGACGGTACCAAGCGATAAATTAGTGGAATTAGTCGGAAAATATACAACGATTCACGCGGATCTTCTTGCCTATAATCAAGTCATTTCTGACGCAATGGAATTTTACCAGGACATCTATAAAGATAGATATGGCTATTCTTATAGGGAAGTACTTGAACCCAAGGTTATTCTCCACGAGCAGGCGGCTCGGAAGACCATTGACTACTACCCATTCACGAAAAAACAGCTCCTTGAAGCAGGAGAAACTGGATTTGTGGAACGTCCAAAGGGCTATCACCAGCTCGTATCACTGTTCATCCAGGAATTCCAACTTTCAAAACAAGAGGCAGAGGCACTCGTAGAAGACTGTATCATGCATGTGAAATTTGGCTATCAGTCGAGTCAGCTCCTTCAATATATACAAGCACAACTGAAATTCGAAAACTTTGAAGCTGTACAAAGACTAATGGATACCATCGTTCCGCTAATGAATCATACAAGGCAGTGGTATTTAAAGGGCCATAACTCATTAGAGCTTTTTGCACAGGAGAAAAAAGCATTACAGAACTTGCCTTTAAATAAAGGTGTGGTGACAAACTTCCAATCAGAAAAGAAGGTTGGCAGAAATGACCCATGTCCATGTGGGAGTGGGAAGAAATTTAAGAAATGTTGTGGGAGATAATAGTCCTCATGGTTTTCTTGGAAAATTAACGACAACCCACTTATAAAAAAGTGGGTTGTTTTTTTAAATACATTCTAAATTAAAACGCTATAAAGGAACTTCCCCTTTTTCGTTCAAATTCAAGTAATGAATCAGCAAGACATGCCGGAACGTATCCTCTTTTATTGGGCCAAAACCTATTCTTCATCCATTTCTTCAGGAGACAATTATAGGGAGCTTACCCCTACTATTTTCATTTCAATTTTAAACTATCCTTTATTTTCAACAGAATCAGATAAATTAAAGCCTCCGGATGCGTTTTCGCCGAAGAGAAATGGATATTCCTTCATGGTACAATGGAGAAAATATAGATGTTAGACTTCAACTGTGAAAGTAAAGGGGCTTGAAAAAATCGTTATGGATCTTTTTAGCAGGAATTAAAGTAGAATAGTAGTACAAGAGATAAAACTTTTTTGAGGAGTATTTGAAATGCAGAAGACAATAGCTGATTTACAAGACCGGGAAGATAACTGGTTTGGACGTGATGACCTGGAAGGAACAGAACGACAAGCGTGGCTAGAAGAAGGTATAGAACTATATAAACAATTCTTGAAATTGGACAAAAGGGAACCTCGTTATTCGATATCGTTAGCAGGGCTTTATTTAGAAGTCGGGCGTGACGAGAAAATAAAGCGAGGAAACCATCTGGAAGCATATAAGATATTGCGACATGCTACGGTTTATGCACCGAATAAACCAGATGCATTTTATCATTTATCTTTCATACTAGCGAAGGAAAATAGAAAATGGGAAGCCGTAATATTTTATGGTAATGAGGCTTTGGAAAAAGGGATAAACGGAGATAAACGGATTAAATTGCTTTGTAATATGGCGCTTGGCTATGCAAGACTTGGATATAGTTTGAAAGCGGCAAAATTGTTTGAAGAAGCAAGAAGGCTAGATGAAAATAAGGATCACAAATGGTTTATCGAGTTATATGTTGATCAAATGGAGGAGAATCGTAGGGAACCGATATTACTAAAAGAAATAAATGAAAAAAGGAAGCGCGTTTCGAAAAATGATTATACAAAAGTAATCGAAGACGCGATGGATGGAAAATGTGTCGTACTAGATTTAACAAAGGATGATAAGTTTTTTTGCGCCAAAAAAGATACCGTCCGATTGGAACGTAAAGAGGCGGAAGTTCTCGGCTATCTAATCGATAACGCAAAAAGTACATGTACGAAAAAGCAGATTGAGGAATCGATATGGGATGAACCCAAAAGTTCTTCAACTGTAAAACTCTACATAAGTAGAATAAGAGGAAAGTTATCTCAAGCAATGGGATGTGAAGATATTGCAAAATCTGTTTTAGTAACTACTAAGCATGGTTACGAATGGAGAGCGGACATTTCATCGATAGTCCTCCGCTTGGCCTAGGCCGGTTACGAAAAAGTAACCGGTCATTTTTTATACTTATGGTAGAAAGTTTATATCCATAAGGGAGACGATGAGATGAAAACGTGGAATCAATTATTTATTCAGCATGGATGGTTACTTCAGGAAAAAGAAGAGAACGTATTCGATTGTAAAAATGAAACCGAAATCAACCTGGAGTTCCTTATTCAATGTCTTGAAAGAGCAAATGCACGCTATCTTTTAGAAAATAGATTGCTTACCCTTCTTAGTCCAGCAGTTACAGATGAGCAGTGGCTCGATGCAGTAGATTTCGAATTTCGAGGGAGAGCAGGATATTGGTTCGATCCAGGAATCGATCAACCGAAAGTTCATGAACTAGATCCGTATATTAGTGGAGTTGTTCGACAATTAAATCGACTCGGTTTTTTCACGGCAGGTTCATGTGATGGACATGGGGAAAGAAATGCGCATGTAGTAGTAACAAAGGAAAGTAAGATTGAATTTTTAATGGAGCTACTGATAGCTCTTGGATTTGAAAAAATACATGTGCGAGAGAATCGCCAACATTTTTATCTTGGATTCCATTATGAACGTCGGGAATTGCTGCGGCTTGCGGGGAAGCTTAGTTTAGTTAAAGAAGACTGGCTTGAGGACGGTATTGAATTTATTAAGGAACGATTATTCCATAGTCTATTAAGTGAACTATTAGAAATTCCAGGAGTGAGCGGGGAAGAAGAGTTAGTACGAAATTATGTCATCGAAAAGCTATCACCATTTGTAGATCATGTAACTGTAGACCGAGCAGGGAATATTTTAGCAGAAAAAATATATAGAGGAGGTAATGGACCTGTAGTATTATTGAACGCCCATCTCGACACTGTTATTGAATTTGCTCAAGGGAGAAAGATTATTCAAGACGGAAATAAATGGTCTAGCAGCAAAGGAATTCTAGGGGCAGATGACCGTGCAGGTGTAGCTGTATTGCTGCATTTAGCTGAATTTCTTCCACAATCCTCATTTAATGGTAAAGTGAAGTTTATTTTTACAGTGGAAGAAGAGTGTGGTTTGGTTGGAGCAAGACTAGTAGATGATTATTTCCTTTGGGGAATAGATGCAGCGATTGTTGTTGATCGTAGAGGAAAAGGAGATATCGTTACTTCGTGTGGTGGGTCTGTCTCATTCTGTCACGAGAATTATGGTGCTTTTTTTGAAAAAGTTGCCGTTAATGAGGGGCTAGATGGCTGGAAAATGACACAAGGAGGAAGTAGTGACACTAGAATCTGGGCAGAGCATGGGATTCAGAGTATAAACCTTTCTGTTGGATATATGAATGAGCATACAGAAGATGAATTTCTTGATGTAGAGGCTTGTTATGAAACTGTTAAGTTGTTGGAAGGTGTGTTTGGGAAAGGGAGAGATTTTAGAATGGTGTTGTAGTTGTTTATCGCTGATTAACGGACAAGAAAATTCCTATTTCAAATAGTTGAGAGAATTTGAAGATTCTAATTAGGGGCTGCTGATCGTATTAAAGTAAGAGCTATTATTCAGAAAGCACAAGACATAATAAATCTTATACAATCATCGCTTTTTAATAAGAAAATTTAATCTAGACCATTAAACAACTGTAGGTAGACAATACCTACAGTTGTTTAAAAATGTCTAAATCTTCTTTTTCAATCATGGAAGAGAGAGAGATTCGTATGGTAGACCTAATTTCATCGATTGTTAAACCAATTGATCCGAGTACATGAGAAGGCTTGCTAGAGCTACATGCGGAGCCTGTTGAAACCGCGATATAAGGAGAAAGGTTTTTTACTAGAATTTCATTGTTGATTCCCTTAAATTGCACGCTCAAAATACCCGGTATTTTATTTGTATTGTCATTATTGAAAGTAATATTTTCTTTGAATTTTTCTTTCAATAACTGACTTAAGTAATCTTCAAGCTCATTGAGCTTATTGACATTATCAGGTAGTTTCTTATTTGCAATTTCAGCAGCTTTACCCATTCCTACTATATTGTGAACAGGATGGGTACCACTCCGGTATTCGTTTTCTTGGCCACGACCGTGAAGGAGGGGGGTTATCTCTGTTCTTAGGCCTAATTTGTCTTTTCTAATGAATATAACTCCGATTCCTTTTGGTCCATGAAATTTATGTGCAGAACATGAGAGAAAGCTTATTCCTCTATAATCCTCATTCTCTAAATCTAACGGCACTTTCCCAATTACTTGTGTAGCATCAGTATGAAAAAAAACATCGTATTCAAAACAGACTTGTGCAATTTTATGAATTGGATTTAATGATCCGATTTCATTGTTTCCCCACATTATCGATACCAGAAGAGGAGGTTTGGTTTGTATTATTTTTGTTAATTCTTCGACATCAATTCTTCCATAGTGATCTACATCTAAATATGTTACTTGAAATCCTTTGTTTTCTAGATAACGGCATGTTTCTAGTACTGAGGGGTGCTCGACTTTAGAAGTGATAATATGCTTATTGTGTTCTCCGTAATAGTCAGCAATGCCTTTAATAACCATGTTATTACTCTCTGTTGCTCCACTAGTAAATATGATTTCATCTGAGTTGGAGCCAAGTAGTGTAGCAATATGTCCCCTAGCTTCATTAACGGCCTTTTGTGCATTTAAGGCCTTAGCGTAATATTTACTAGAAGGATTGCCATACTCCTCCATCAAAAAAGGGAGCATTGCTTCCTTTACGTCAGAATGTATTTGTGTAGTTGCACTATTATCTAAATAAAGCATGTATTTCACCTAGTCTTCTGTATTTAATAGATTTTGAAGTAGTCTATCATAATTTCCAGCATGCTTATATTCATTTTCTAGCAATTCTATCCCACGGTCTAAATGAGCATTAAAAAGATCTGGAAAATATTCTTCATCTGAAATATTTCGTTTAATATGTTGGCGTATTAAAGCTTTATAAATATAATCGTGTTCACCTGTCATTGCA
>JAEWIG010000217.1 GCA_023387295.1 Bacillota bacterium
ACTTGACTTAAACGAGTGATTCGATTAATGGTTGTCGTATAAAAATAGTTCCCTTTAAATAATTGATCTGGTGTTCCATAGACCGTGATTTCTCCATCAAACATCATGGCACATCTACTAGCTGTTTGTGCGGCAAATTCAATATCATGTGTAACCATCATGATCGTGACACCATCTTGATGAAGCTTAGATAATACTTCTGCAAATTTTTTCTTGGAAAGAGGATCTAAGCCTTTCGTCGGCTCATCAATAAATAACATCTCTGGTTTTCCAATTAGCATACATGCAAGAGCCGCTCGCTGAATTTCCCCTCCAGAGCAATCGTGCGGATGACGGAAGCGTAAATGCTCAATGTCAAACACTTGTAATAACCTAGCAATAGCTTCAACAGGAGCATCTATTTCATAGCGTTTTGCCGCTTCTTGCATTTCTTTTTCAATCGTATTATGTACAAAATACGTACGTGGATTTTGCGGCAAATAGGCCAATTTGTTATACAGCTCTTTATCTTTTAGCTTATAAGCATCTTTTCCATCGATACGTACATATCCTCGCTGTGGTTTTAGGCTTCCTATACACATTTTCAAAGCAGTTGTTTTTCCCGAACCATTTCCTCCAACTAACGCAACAAGCTCGCCTTTTGGGATTTGGAAGGAAAAGCCTTTTAATATATACGGAGCCTTTCTTTCATATTGATAGAACACATCTTTCATATTCAAAACGATGTTTTTATTCTCGTTGACTTGTTTTTCCGTTTCGCTCGCAGTCACATTATGCTCGATTTTTTGCGAGGCAATCCAAGCTCTCCCCTCTTTCACTGTAAGTGGAATTGTCTCCATTATTGGATTTACTTCCACTTCCATATATAATCTCGAGACGGAAGGCATATATGAAATGAACGATTTATTCCCTTGCGTATAGATTGAATGGATTAATTCTCTACTATTTCCTTTAAGAGCAATTCGACCGTTTGCCATTATATATACATGATCGGCAACAGCGAACAATTCTTCTAATCGATGCTCAATCATGATGATCGTTAATCCCATCTCTTTATTTAACCGATCAAGCATCATAATGAGCTCTCTTGCAGCAATAGGGTCAAGCTGAGATGTCGGCTCATCAAGCAATAGGACTCTTGGCTTTAACAAAAGAGCCGATAACAAATTAATCATCTGCTTTTGTCCACCAGATAATTCTGAAGGTTTCTGGCGTAATAAATTCTCCATACCAAAGAAATGAACAAGCTCTGCTACTCGCTTCCTCATTTCAAAATATGAATACCCTAAATTCTCTAGAGCGAATACAATTTCCTGTATAACTTCATCCATGACAATCTGATTATCGGGGTCTTGCATAACTAATCCGATTTGCTCGATTAACGTTCTTTCATCCCAATGTTCTAATGAATCTCCAGCATATTTAATTTCTCCCGTTCTATTTCCTATAGGTGAAAGTTCCTTTTTTAATAGACGTAGTAATGTTGTTTTTCCGCATCCGCTCGGTCCACAAATGACAACAAATTCGCCTTCTTTCACACGAAATGACACATGATCAAGAACTTTCTCTGTTTGATCAGGATATTGAAACGAAACATTATTTATTGAAAAAATCTCCATCTTACCTGTTCTCTCCCTTCAACAAGCAGTGGAAATGAAAGCATCATGATGCTGTTTAACAATAAAAGCCCATCAAATTTTGTTAATTGCAAGGAACCAAGTTCAGGATAAATGATGATTCTTCCATGGCCTAATGCACCACCTACTAAACAAATGATAAGAAGACAGAATAGCACTAGAAGCCATGTATAATCCCTCCTAGTCCATTTATACGGTACATATGGACTTCTCTTTCCAATACCATATCCTCTCGTTTTCATTGAATCTGCTGTCTCAACTGCTTCTTCTAATGACCATGTTAATAATATTTGAATCAACGTCATTCCATCTTTGCATCTTTGTTTTAATGACCCAGATGCAATGGTTAAACCCTTGACCCTTTGTACATCTGTAATTTCATCCAATCTCTTTTTTAATAAAGGGACGAACCGAACAGCGAGCATCGTTAAAAATGCTGTTCTTGGTAAAAATCCTGAAAAAATGAATAAAAATTTATTTCCATTTAAAATCTGATTAAAAGAAATAAATAATAATAATATCAAAATGATCGATAATGCCATTACAATCCCAAACATTGTTGCTTCAATCGTTATCCTTCTTCCGAAGACAGAAAAAAGAACATTACTTCCAGTCGTAACGAAAAACATATTCAAAAGGATAATCATTAGACTCATGCCAACTAGCATCGGTATCCATTTTTTTAATGCGTCAATGTTTTCATGTGTACAATTTACAATTATGAGAAGAATACAAGCAATCATTAAAAAAATGGGATGATTTAAATACATAGCGATCAAGCCAACACAAATATAATAGAAGAAAATAACAAAAGGATGATAACCACTGAATCCACTTTCGATACAAATCACCTTCTATTCTTTGCATACAGTAC
>JAEWIG010000218.1 GCA_023387295.1 Bacillota bacterium
CTATAAGCACTATCCGATCTAGCTACATGTTCAACTTTTTGATTCAAATACTCAATATAAAGTAATTTCATGGCATCTTTTATTTTTTCATCTGCTAATTTCACTTTATTTCGATTAGGTAAATTCTTTGCTCCCAATACATACAAGAATGAGTTTTGAGAGAAATCCCCTATTATTCCGATGTCAATTACAACATTATCTAGTCCTCCGGTCATATGATTTAGGAATTGGGTTGGAATCCCTTCAACCTCACCTCTCTGCCTAACTAAACCATTAATAATTGGAATCCATAATTCCGGATCGTTTTTATATCCATCAAAAATTAATCGCAAAACTTCTAAAACTTGACTTAATTCTCCCTTGTTATCCAAATCCCTTGGATTTTGTTTAATATGTATATTTACAAAATATGTTTTAATTTTTTTATTAATCTTTTCCCATCCACCACAATGTTCAACAATTTTATTTGCAACAAAACTATCGTGACAAGCAATCATCACTTCTACGGCATCTTTTAATGTCAAACTATTTATCATTTGGAAGTGAGGGTAAATTTCTTTACTATCCTCTTCTGGATTAAATCTAATATCTTTTATAATGTCATTCCATCTGTAATATCCTTCTTCTATTAATTTTGCAACACCAAAAGCAATCGCAACTTTTGCTGCAGATGCAAGTGGTACAGATAGTCCTTTATTAACGGAACAAACTATATCCTGTTTTAATTCTGAATATACAATGATTCCAAATTCACCCAATTCTATTTCCTTTAATTTCTCAAGAACTGTCTGCATAAGTAATCCTCCGCTTTAACAATTGAAAATTTACTTAATCTCTTTTTAGTTTAATATTCCTTTGCTTCCGGTCTTGAACTTATAGAACAAGATAATACTTCATTTGTAAAGTGAAGTACAAACGAGCATTCAATTGATCTGTTAATCCTTCTTCGAACCAATAAATCAAATCCATTTTCTTAATAGCCTAAGCGTATAATTTTCTAAACTAGGTTATGTATCTTTTGATAAGGATGGTGTAATGAAGAAGAGGTGCTGCTTCCTCTAAGTTCTGCAATTTTCCAGCTTTCCCAAGCTTATATCCGTGATAGACTGTATCAAAATATCCGGTCTATCTAGATAAATTAAGTGACCTGATTGTTCGGCAAAAACCAATTTACTATTACTGGATAAAGTCGCCTGTTCAATAATAAGCTCTTCCCATTTCTCTTCATATACACGTATTTCCCATTCAGGAAAATCACCTTCTGCCTCGATCTTTATACAATATTCTTTATCTCTGCCAATAACAACCAATGGTACATCAGGAAAATCACCCAAACTCCTTATTATTTCAGCATCTATTTTCCAATGTTTTATTTCTGAACACATAGCCTTGTACAGTGATGGATTCACTTGAAAATCCATTAATCTTTCTTGTATCCCCAGTGGGAATTGTCTTTGTTTCTCCGTCAACGAGGGGTTTATTACTTTTTTTAGCTCATCCCTATTCATTGAAGAATATAGGTTACATTTTTCTATCCACTCTTCATCCGTAGAATCTTCATCTAATGCAGACAAGTTTAATTGGTCAAGAATGCTGAGATCAATAGAAGTGGAATCAACTAATACCACCCCTTTTATGAGACTAGGATATAATTTAGCGAAATGCTGTGCACATAATCCACCATAGGAATGTCCCACCAAAACAATTGGCTCAACAATATTTAAATGAAGAAGCAATTCTTTTAAATCATCAGCAGTTGCTTGTGTGGTTCTGCTCTCATCTCCAATCTCACTCATACCTAGACCCGGTCTATGAAACATAATGACTTTATTTCTTTTACTTAGTTCCTCCGTGATTTCATACCACTCATCAAAGGAACAAGCCATGCCCGTTAATATAACAATAGGTATACCACAGCTTCCTTTTTGTTGTACTTCTATTTTTTTGTTATTTATAACCATATTTCGGTTAATTTTACCCACCCTTTTCGATTTTACTAGAAACTTCTTTATTTTTTGTACAGTTAGGCGCGTTTAATACTCTCCAGTGAATACTATTAGAAATTTTTTACACAAATATATCTTCCAAATACCAAGATGGCGTAGGATTATTCATACCATCAAACCAAGTTAGAACATCTGCCGCCTGTTTTTTCATCACATTCACTTGAGCTTCACCGAAAGGAATTGCCCAATATATTGAAGAAAGCGTATTACTGCTTATATAAAAAGCTAAAAGTCTAAAAAACTGCAAAGGGGGTCTCCCATTAAAGTAGCCGTTAAGTTGTCCAGTGGCAAAATGCGGGCTGACAGCAGCACTCCATACAATGCGATTAAATTCTTCCCACGGGTCGCCGTAATCATTGCGATTGAAATCAATGATATTCAGTTTTCCTTCAGGTGATATAATCATATTCCCGACGTGATAATCACCATGTTGAAAGCATTGCGGTCTTTCCTCAAGAAGATGTCTGTTTGCCTCAATATAAGCGATGATTTTATCCCCACCATCTATTTTTATGCCACAGTCATTGTATTTTTTTATCTTGTCGTCGGTTTTGCGATTAAATCGTGTCTCCCATTGTTCTTGTTCTGGTGGTGCAGAAATATTGTGGATTTCTCTCAATATATGTCCTGAGTTTAGACCGATGTCATATTGCTCCCTATCGGTCATCTTTGGTAACACAAATTCCGCATCTTCACCATCACACCATGTTAAAAGCGTATATACACTTTTGTTGTTGTCACAAATACCGATATCAACAGGTTCTGACATGGGTACACCAGATTCTGCAATTCGCTTCATCATTTCAAATTCACTGTTCTTATTGTCATAAGCTGAAATATCGGCTATACGAAGCAGCAGTTTTTCATCCATAACTGTTTCAATATAGTACTTTTTATCACTAGACCACCCTTTATTTATAGGTTCGATCTTCTTAAACGTTGTGTAATTTTTTATATCAAACACAACTCCATCTCCTTTTGTTACAAGCTATTCAAATGCTGATAATTCATGAATAAAAGGGATTCCTAAGTAACGATACTTTATTGTAATAAAGCTGATTGGAACTTTGGAATGAACTGTAAGTCCATAAGCAAGTACACTATTGTCACTTTCGAGTCGTTTTTGTACATTTGTTCTAGTAGGTAATTTATATCCTTCTAACTCTTTAAAAACATTATTTTCTTGAGCATCAAAAAATAGACTAAATGCGTCTTCTGGATGTTGAATAATTTGGATCTTCACTTCATCAGGTTTAATGTTATCGTTAATTGCTACCTATATGTTTTTAATTTTTGCAATTCCTTTATTCCCCATTGGTATAAGAATCATTTTATTTTCTTTACCATGAAATATCCATGATGCTGTATTTAAAGGGGGATTAAATAATATGTAGGCAATAAATATGAAGAAACTAGTAACAGCTCCTATAATATAAAATAACTTTTTCTTCATTCATTCAATACCCCCTTCATTCTAAGAACTTTCCCATCTAATTCTGGTCCTATCTCTTCCATACCAAGTTTTTGATAAAACTTTAAAGCAAAGGTATTTGTTGATGACACTCTTAAATGGAACTCGTTAATGTTATAAATTTCAAAAAACTTCAGAGCGTATCTGTGAAGTTCTTTACCTATCCCTTTTCCACGGCACTCTGGAACTAAATAATATAGGTTTACATATCCAATATTTTTGCCTTCATATTTCTTTATAGATAATTCAAGCTGCCCAATTAATTTATTGTCTTGCTCCACCATAACAAAGCCTTCTGGATATTCTTTAATTTTTTCTTCTAACCAATAAAGATATTGTTTTTCATCACCGAAACCTGATACATCACCAAAACTAACCGCAAAGGAGTCCTTCCGAAATTGGACTACTTCATTCTGATGTATATCTATATTTATGGATTTAAAATACAACAAATTTATCATTCCTTTTTGTTAATCAGTAGCCTTTATATGCATAACATACAAATTCAAGAGAGACCATCCAATTTCCTTCCTTGCTATATAATCTGACCAAAAACAGAAATAAGCACTGATCCTTTTTAACAGGATAGCGCCTGAAAATTTATATATTAGGTTTGTGAAAATTATGATACAGTCTTGGTTTGCATATTCACTCACTTTTTCTTCGCCCAACCCACTAATTAAGCCAAATGTTGGAGGGTTTATCTTATAATCCTCAAGTAATTAATTACAATATGCTACTACATAAATTCAATAGCCTTTGACATATTTGGGCGCAATTCTGCAGTATGAATTGTTTATTAATATTAAAGATAAGTACCATTTTATTTAAAAAGAGAATTATTTCAAATGTACTGTGCAGTTATAAAGTTTGCAATTCCAATTACCTTCAGTATTCTTAAGAATTGTAAGAGAAGTATTTTCAATATAAGTTGTTGGAAATCTTTCGGGTAGCAAATGTTGTAATGTCAGACCAATTAAAGCACCGTGACTCACTACTAAAACCCTTTTCCCTCTATGTACACGATTGATTTCATCTACAAATTGTATGCCTCTCTTTGCTACATCCCTAAATTTTTCGATCCCGAGGTCTAAATCACGCCAGTTATCTCCCCAAATTTGAATCCTGTCCTCTTCAGTTGTTCCCTCAATTTTCCCACAATCCATTTCTCTTATTCTATGATCTAAACTCTTTATGGGTAAATTAATTCTACTACCAATAATCTTTGCGGTTTCAAATGCTCTGGATAAATCACTCGTAATAATCATATCCCAGCTTTTATCTTCTGAAAGTCTATTTCCTAGATTAATTGCTTGCCTTATGCCTTCATCATTTAATGGAACATCAGATATGCCTTGTGCTTTGCCAAGAAAATTCCATTCTGTAACGCCGTGTCTTATAAATCCGATTTTCGTCATAAATTTCACCCCGGATTACCGATTGTTGAACAAGCATTAAATTATTTTATTAATAACCGCTACTATTTCAACCCTTGTATCTAACAACTTACTTTTTATAGTTTCATTGTTTGAAGGATCTTCAGAATAGAAATTAGCGAAGGATTGATGTTCATACCTTGGTACAACGTGCATATGAAAATGAGATAATTCGTTAAATATTCCTCCATTTTGACAAATTGTTATTCCGTCGGGGTTATACAGTTTCTTAACAGCTTTGGAAATTAACCTTGCTGCCTGTATGATTGCGTTCGCCGTATCTATATCAAGTTCATCAACATCTTCAAAATGCTTTTTCGGTAGGATTATTACATGACCTTCATTAAATGGATCGTGATCTAAAATACAACAAACAAAATGGTTCTCATAAACTACATTCACAGGAGCAATTTTATTTGCTAAACTACACCCTAAACATTTCATATTTCATCCTCCACGCACGAGCTTATTCCTCACAAAAATCATTATACTTGTTCCAGTAATGCTCTCCGTTTACTGAATAAACTTCTCCCTATGCCCATCTTTCCGTGCTTGTATATATCCAAAATACGCACAAGTACGATTTTGTGTTAGGGATAGTGTCATTGAGCACATACCAATCATCTTTAATGGTATATAGACAATGGTAGTTTATGAGAGTATACTATTATCCATTGTTTTAAAGTCAACCATTTGTTTACTACTTATAAGGAATGGATGCCATTTAATTAGGGGGAACATCATGAATATTCAAGATATAGAATCTCAAGCACATGCTCGAAACTCTGCTACATGGTTATTAGTGATTGGAATTATTGCTACTGCTACGAACTTACGAGCCCCCATTACTTCTGTTGGACCATTAATTGGACATATGAAGGATTCACTCCATATTTCAAATACGTTGGCTGGAATGATCACGACCTTGCCACTTTTAGCGTTTGCGCTTTTTTCGCCGATTGTCCCTCGGCTAAGCCGTAAAATAGGAGTAGAACGAATCATCTTCTTATCACTCATTATGTTAGTGATCGGCATCTTCCTGCGCTCTTCCTCGGGGGTTGCTACTCTATATATTGGGACTGCTCTTCTGGGGATCGCTATTTCTGTGTCAAATGTACTATTGCCAAGTGTAATCAAAGGGAAATTCCCTAAAAACATTGGCATGATGACTGGTGTATATTCCATTTCGATGAATATTTGTGGAGCGCTCGCTTCCGGTATTAGCGTGCCGCTAGCTATCGGTTTCGGCCTCAATTGGCAAGGTGCATTAGGAATTTGGGGCTTCTTGAGCATTGTATCCATCTTTATTTGGTTTCCGCAGATCATACGGAAGAAAAATCAGGAAGATTCTCCCACTACCCCTATCAAACGTAACGGAATTAAAGTATGGAAATCACCACTTGCCTGGCAAGTAACCTTGTTTATGGGCTTACAATCTATGATGTTCTATGTACTTGTTGCTTGGTTACCGGAAATCCTTAAACTAAATGGAATTAGCGAAGCTCAATCAGGCTGGTATCTATCTATTATGCAGCTAGCTCTATTGCCTTTCACCTTTATTGTTCCGATAATAGCTGGGCGAATGGCTGATCAACGTTCATTAGTAGTTGTATCATCGGGGTTGTTTTTAGCAGGAACACTTGGATTGCTTTTTGGAAGTACAACATTCGCGTTAGTATGGATCATCCTTTTAGGCATAGGAGGAGGGTTTGCTTTCAGCCTTGCGATGATGTTCTTTAGTTTACGGACAGATTCTGCAGAGCAGGCGGCAGAACTATCCGGAATGGCCCAAAGTGTAGGATATTTACTTGCTGGTGCAGGACCTATCTTATTCGGATACCTACACGATGTAACGAATAGCTGGACACCTCCGCTGCTAATTTTAGTTTTCGCATCACTTCTGTTGCTTATTTTTGGACTAGGTGCAGGTCGAGAACACTCAATTGATTCTCCTCATATCAAAAACGCAGCATAACGGAACATCGGCTCGGTTCTTTTGTTTCATAAACACGAGAACCGAGCTTACACAATTATTGCACACGGCTCCTCCTAATCATCACTCACAGAATGAATATCTTAAATGATTGTCTTATAGATACGTGAGTTATCTCCCCATGGGTGATAACCAAGACCGAAATATTCAAATCCATATTTTTCATAATAACCGATATGATCTGTACAGAGATATAAACTATTAAAACCACCATTTTTTGCATCTTGCTTTGCCTTTTCTAATAAAATTGCACCGTAAGCATTTCCTCTATACTTTTCTTCAATATACAAAGCACAAATCCACGGATATAAATCCATTCGGCTAATAAAATCATTCGTGATTAGACCCGCACAACCAATTATATTATCGTCTTCCATCAACAAATACCATTGTGGCAACGGGTTGGAGAGGTCTGTACAATGAGTTATACTATCCTCATATAACATCATGCTTTCTTCACTTGCCCATTTACTTTGGAAATATTTAATTGCAATATTCATAAATTCCGGATTTTCTTTTACTGAAATTATTTTCATTTATTCTACCTCATCGTTTAATTATTCTTCTACTTGTCTTTCTTTTCAGACATACAGCCTGAAGTAATTATCAATAGGGATATCAAGCAAATAATTAATCTTTCTTGTACCATTAATCGACAATATGAATCATTTCAATTCTAAACGGAGTCTGTCTAACCTATAATCCTCAATTAAGTCGATGCTCATTTTGTTCTTAACGTAGTTTTTGATTTGCTGGTTAATATTTGGTATCAGTAAAATGGAGTCTAGTTCCTCTAGAGGAATCCACTTGACCGCCGATTGGTGTGGGTCAGGAAAATCGGGCAATCTTGGCATTGAATTATTCTTTATTTTACATTCAAAAATGAGATGTAATGCGTGTTGCTCATTCAGGCCATAATCACCAGACTGTTTATGAGGAGCAAACTCATAAATGAATGCTAACGGCCCAACATCCACTTTAGCTGTAGTTTCTTCTAACACTTCTCTTGCAACACCCTCAATTATAGTTTCACCAGGCTCAAGTCCACCACCAGGTAAATTATAATGAATCCCATTATGGTCGTATTGAACTAAAAGTACAGAATTGTGTTCAATAATTAAACTTGTACATCGAATTCTCACTTGCGACAAGATTTCACCTCATTTGAAAGTGCATCTATATTTTCTGGATAACGAAGAAACAATTCCATAGCCATTCAAACTTATTTTTCGAAGTATGGTTTATAAATAAAAGGGATAAACACTCCTAATACCCCTATTCCTTCAACAAATGTGAAACCACTATCTGTAATTTGTAATTCTATCTCTGTCTTATTGAATAGAAAATAATTATCAGTTTCTTTGCTTACAACTTTATAACTTTTTGGTATCAGGAATAATATTAAAATACTAACAATGATAAATGCTCGCTTTTTATTCATTTAACGCCCTCCTTAGAACAAGTACCAATCCTGCTACTTAGATTAAGGCATTAGGAATTTTATTAACTCACCACCCCTTGAAATACATAAGGAGCTGATTTATCTAGCAAATATTTAATCCCATTCTTTTGATATGGCATCATTTCATCAGCTGTTTTTAAACTCATCCAACTTACTTCTGATATTGTTTCAGTGTCTTGTATTGAAATTTCACCGCTTATTATTCTTGCTTTAAATGTTATAAAAATCGCATGATTATTATCATTCATCATAAAAGCTTCATTTACAGCAAGTATATGGTCAATCTCAATAGTTAAGCCTGTTTCTTCTTTAGCTTCGCGTATAGCTGCTTGTGAGAGGGTTTCACCTGGTTCAACTGAGCCACCGGGTAAAGACCAATTATCATGTTTGGTATTTTTAACCATTAATACCTTTTCTAGTGTTTCATCATAAATAAGTGAATATACCACATCTACTCTTTTCATTTTCATCCCCCTTGTATCCTTTTCTAACTTACATATTTTACTTGTGCAGATTGACAGGAGACCAAGAACAAAAGGAAACATAAAATAAAAATCTTCCTTATCTCGTCCACCTCCTAATTAAACACCTCCGTTAATTGAATAAACACTTCTTCTCTAATTGGATGTCAAATCTAAAACCATCAAATCCTCGTCAAAATACTGTCCTTTAAATTTTAGCGCATTTCGTTCTAAGCCATAGACCTCGAATCCCAAGGACTTGTAAAGCTTCTTTGCTGAGCTATTTGCAGATACAACTGTTAAGTTAATCTGTTCCAAACCCTCACAATTTTTTGCTTTCCTTATTAGTTCAATCATTAGTGATTTTCCTAAACCCTTCCCTCTACCATCTGGTGCTACATACACCCCGAAAACATTCCCTTTATGACAGGTTTTGAGACCGTTTTCCCGCATAAAAGTAACGATTCCAACTACCAAACCATTATGATTAAAAGCATCTAGAATGAATTTATCCTTAGTTGGTTCTAATCGCTCTGCAACGGATTCTAGTGAGAACTCCGCTTCTCTCTCATATGTTGAACCAAATGCTTCTGGATTAATTTTTAATGCATTCAATCTTACTTCTTGGTACAACGGCGCATCAGACTCATTCAAAACACGAATTTTCATAATTAAATCCCTTACCCCTCACTCTACTTTGCATCTTAAGCAAAATTGGAATTATTCCTTCTTATTCAACTAAACGGCTTTCGTTCGTTCAATAAAGAAAAAAGAGCTGCCTATCAAATCTTTGATTAACACCCCCCTGGTGGTTCAAGAACAATTATTTAAGTTTAACCTTCTCAAAATGTTCAACTGTTGGAAAGGGGTCATAAAAATCATGTAATTTCTTTTTCCATTCTTGATACTCATTGGATTGTCTAAATCCAATTATATGGTCTTCTAATGTTTCCCACTGCACCAATAGTAAATATTTCCCCTCAACTTCCATACAACGGTGCAATTCGTGGGATATGTACCCTTTCATTGAAGAAATAATTTCTGATGCCCCACGAAATGCTTCTTCATATTTTGCTTCCATACCTTCCTTAACTCGTAGCATAACAGCTTCCATTATCAATTCCCTTCCCCCCTTTTTCAAAAGTATAACATTTATTAATTATTTTTAATTTCTTCTAATTCATTTGGGTTGGACGAATTGGGTAATTCTGGTTTTTTGTGTTATAATAAAATAAAGAATATTTTGAATTAATAATTTATAAAGGGGTTTTTTTTGTGAAAAAACTGGTATTTATGTCAGGTCTCCTTTTATTACTTCTCCTCGGTTGCAAAGATAATAAAGAACTAACTTTTGATTCATCTGAATTAAAAGTAATTCATACTGCTTCGGATGCACAGGGGAATGAAACACATATAAGATATGAAGCAGAATCTGTAAAAAAAGGCATAGAAGCACTTCCTTTTTTAATAAAATTTCCACATACGATACCATTTGAAACCGATGGCTTTGAACCTGTAATTATTGATGATTTAGAAAATGACGGAACAAAGCTAGTAGTCACTTTTCGTGCTTATTCGAAAGAAGAGATTTCAGCTCATCCAATGATTTTGAAAATTAGAGCATATAATTTCGATATATATCCACACCAACCCAAATATTATGATGAAGTGAAATTAAAAAATGGTGTACTGGCTAAATACTCATCAACAAATCTATATTTTCTGATAGATGATATTGAATATCACCTTCATATTTTTGGTTTACCTAACGATGAGATTTCTCGAAAAGAGTTAATTGATATTGCCAATCAAATGATTTAAAACAGTCATCCTATGAGATTATCCATTTATTAATCATATAATCCTAAATCTTTAAACCTTTCTCCAAGAATATAGTGTGAAAACCACAACAAATTCTGCTTCATAATAGCCACATTTATTCCTGGCTGGTCAGAACTGTATGCCATTCCTTTAAATAT
>JAEWIG010000234.1 GCA_023387295.1 Bacillota bacterium
CATTTCCTTCCGTTGCTTTATAGCCAGTCCAAAACATCGCACTAATTGTCCCAATAATTAACGCAATGATAGGCCAAATTAGATCACCGACAGAACCCTTTAAACTTGTAGGAAGATCTTCTTTTAATTCGCCAGCAACAGGCTTATTCGGATCATATAGAATTCCTTCCCTTTCTGCACGTTGCTCATGTACCTTCATCTGACCAAAATCAAAATTTCTAAGAACAACAATAAATACCATACCTAACGTTACCCATACATAAAAATTCATTGGTATCATCTGAATAAATGCTGAAAAAGCCGTATATTCCGTAATATGATTAGCTGCAAGAACCGTCCCAATTAAAGTAATAATATACGCTCCCCAGCTTGAAACAGGAGAGATTACACAAATTGGTGCGGAGGTTGAATCAATTAAATAGGCTAGTTTTGCTCTTGAGACATTTTGACGATCCGTAATAGGGCGTGTAATTTGACCAACAGCTAGTGCATTAAAATAATCATCAATAAAAATGATGATTCCTAATACAACTCCTACAAGTTGAGCACCAACTCGTGTTTTCACACGTTTCATTGCCCATTCTCCGAACGCACGACTTCCACCCGTTATCGAAATAAAAGCAGTAATGACGCCTAATACAAAGAGAAATAGGATAATATAAACATTCCATGTATTCAGCTCTCCATCTGCCCAGAAGATTCCTTTAACTGAATTAAAAATAATCGAGAACATTTTTCCCACACTAAAATCAGCGAGTAAAAACGCAGATGAAATAATTCCAACACCAAGTGACAATAAAACTCTTCTTGTTAAAATAACCATAGCAATTGCCAATATTGGCGGTATTAACGAAAAAATAGTGTTTTCCATTCCTTTTCCTCCCCTTGAAATTACGATTTGGTAGACAAGTGAGTGGAGGTAGACAAATAAAAAAGAGTAATGATAGAAAAGTCCATCATTACTCTATTAATTTATAAGTAATCAGCTTCTCCATCACGATCTGTAGCTCCCCATTATGAAGGCTTCCATATTACTCCTTCATAATGACAGTGTTACTCTTATTCAAAGCAACCCCAGCAAAATAATCATTGACAGTAATTATTCCACTTCGGCAAAATACCCTTTTAACTGTGCTCAACGTTGTCATCCTCACACAGCATACTCATGAATCTTGCACCTCTACCCCATCGGATATGATAAGGTTTTATTTAATTATAGTTGTTATTATATCAAAATAATATATAGATAGCAATGTTATACTAAAAGGAAGTATCACAATTCATAATAACTACCGTAAGCTCTTTCTTCAAATCAATCTCATATGGGCTTACTTTTATTCCATTCTCCTCTAAAATCCTCACAATTGGGCGATCACCAAGTCCTACGTTTTGCCTAGAAACAACGCCCTTTCTCCCGTCATTTAGTTGGACCGTCAACCCTACTGGATAGATGGCAACCGATAAACGAAACGCTTCCACTATACTTTGGTCAAATAAAGTACCTGAGCCAGCATAAAGAATTTCAAGACCTTCGTGCGGAAGCAGTGCACTGCGGTAAACACGATTCGAAGTGACTGCATCGAATACATCTGAAACAGCAATAATTTTTGCATAAAAATGAATTTCATTTCCCATTATTCCGCGAGGGTAGCCTGAACCATTTAGCCGTTCATGATGTTGGAATGCACAATGCGAAACAAGTAAAGGGATCGTTTGTACCTTTCGCAAAATATTGAAGCCATCTTCTGCATGCTTTTTTATCGTTAAATATTCTACATCTGTTAGCTTATTTGGCTTTAAAAGAATTTCTAAGGGCACATTTAGTTTTCCAATATCATGAAAGATTGCTCCTGTGCCAAGAATTTCAAGCTCCTTCTGAGATAGCTTTAGTTGCATACCAATTGCCAAAGAATAAAGTGTTACATTAAGCGAATGGGTAAAAATATAATTATCATATGCATACGCATTAGAAAGAAGTGTCATTAATTCTTTTTTCTCATTAAGCTCCGTTAGAAGATTGCGAATTAGCTCAGTAAATCTCTTAGAAGCTTTTTCAACGACAAAGGACCTATTTATGCTCATATTGTTTTGTAGTTCCACAAATGTTGAGTTTATTGTTTGAATAGCTTCTCTCTGAAGTGATTCCGAAAGTGTACCTTCGAAATCAATATCATCTGTCTCTTGATCTTTAATAAATATATTACTAATACCTGAAGCTTGAAGCCGGTTAATAATTCCAGATGAAAGGCAAACCCCTTCATTTAATAGGATTTGTCCTTTTTCATTATATATTGCTTTAGCTACAGTAGCTCCCGGTTTAACTGTAAAAGTCGATACTAATCTCATACAAAAACTCCTACTTTAATAACAAATAATTTTGTTATGAACTATGTAAAAACAAATACTTTTCTACATTTTACGACAAATACCCTATCATATCTACATTAACCTTTTTAATCATGATAATTCAACCTACTATTGGACATATTTTTAAAGATAATGTGACAATTGGGATTTTATAGAATAATAGAATACTATTTACTTATTTTCTTAGAATTTTCTTACAATAAAAATTCCTTCTATACGACAATCGATAGCCTTTTCACATAAAAAAGCAGCCCAATTTGGCCTGCTTACAGCATCTTTAAAAGTGCATCTTTTCCTATCATCCCTTTGTGTATGCCAAGAGTTTCTGCTTCGTAAGTAACTGACTCAAGTGGGGCATGAAGCAGCTGTTCAATCGTTTTGACACCAACCGCCCTTCCGGCAACAACCTTCCGCTCCTTTAATTTTTCATTGAGCAATGCGACATCAAGAGCACCACACATAATATATCCCTTATCATTCGTAACAGCGAGTAAATTTGTTTTAGGCAGAAGCACCGATACGGCTAAAAACGTATGACCATCAATCGTAATCGGCTTTAATTCAATCATTTCTTTCCACTCCCTTCTTCCACTATAAAATATGCGGAGGAAAAGCATCTTGATACATTTTCATGATGAATAAGCAGTATCCTGCTTACTGTCCAACTAGCTAAAGAATAAATAAAAAGAGATATAGTGTATAATTTCAAGTAGTATATAAGGACAGGAGGCGTCCATTTTGTTTATGAAATTAACAAAGGATCAACAGCAACTTATGATAGCTGATATTCAAGAATTTTTCTTGGAGGAAAGAGATGAGGAAATCACAGAATTTGCCGCAGAAAGAGTATTGGAATTTGTGAAGGAGTCTCTTGCTCCGCATTTTTACAACATTGCAGTCAATGATGTAAAGAATGTGGTTGAACAGCAATATTTCGCGATTGAAGAAGAAATCTTAACTTTAGAGCGTCCTTTAAAGAAATAAATATGATTAGAGAGTGGACTTAAGCCCGCTCTCTACTTATTTAGAATAATTTCATCTGTCGTGGGGATAAATCTTCATATTGTATATTTAGAAGCTCGATTAATTGTTTCGCATTATCGGCGGCGTCACCACCAGAGTTATTATTAAAAACAACGTATACATTTTTACAAATTTTTTCAAGTTTTTGTAATTGTATCGCCCACTCAGATAATTCCTGATGATTATATCGGTATAAATACCGAACTTCTCGCCAATTTTCCGCGTTTTTCTTTTGCCAACCGTGAACGTTTCGTCCATGAAAACGAACTAATACCTTATCTTCACTTGTTGGCTCTAGGATGGTTGGAACGGATCCTTCCCCAGCTTGTGGTTCGTCACAAATACTATGTATCCAATTCTCACTCTTCATAAATTCCAGTGTCTTTTCTTTATACTGTGGATAAAACCATGATTGATGACGAAACTCGAGGGCACATGGAATATCATCCATTTTGGCTTTACACCAGCGTAAATAATCCACGTTTTCCTTTGTACAGTTAAACCAAGGTGGAAATTGAAAAAGGACCATCGCTAGTTTTTTCGATTCGATATATGGCTCTAGCGAATCCTTAAAAGCTTGAAACATATCTTCCTTATCCTGAAAGGGAATATTTCCTCTTTCATGTCCTGTCATCCCTTGATACGCTTTGACGATAAATTGAAAAGATTTTGGTGTGTCACTTACCCATTTTTCTACATTCCTTTTTGCTGGGATAGCGTAAAAGCTAGAGTCCACTTCAACAGTGGGAAAATAGCTGCTATATGCTGGTAATTTATCTCTTTGAGAGTCTGGGGTCGTATAAAGGCTTGAATGATCTCCCCATCCCGTTACGCCAATGTAAATCATCTTCCAAACCTCCTAATTGTGATAATTATATGATATTAGCGAACATTCAGGGAAATATTTAGCTCCTATTTTATTTTACAAATAACCCGCTTACTTCATTGTTGGCATTAAAACTAATTGTGAAGATTCGATTTTCTTTTGCATATTTTCCAACAAGTACGACAACATACATACTATCTGTTCTTTCGACGGAGGATTTGTCAATCTGTTCAAAATCACCTGATTGCTGAAGCAACGGCTCGATTTCCTTTAATTGCTCTTCCGTTAGTGATGCTTTCATTTTTGCATCAAAAGTCTCCCTTAATTCGGAATAATTCCCCTCATTTAATAATAAAACGATTTCCTCAGCCTTTTGACTATATTTTGTTGCTGTCGCATCATCGACTATATCGACTCCTTCTCCCCCACACGCTGCTAGTAGGAGCATCATGCAAATACTCATTAAGACTATTTTCATTTTTTTCATTTATAAAACTCCCTTTCTTTTTAATCAAACTCAATAATAATGTCCATCAAACCACTCTCTTTACTATTCTAAGATAGTATAACATACCAATTCTTCACAACCCGTTGCTTGTTCAATGAATCCGACGACGATTTATTTTTACACAAAAAAAGAACCCTTATCACAAATATTATGAAAAGAGTTCTTACTATTTTCGAATTGAACCTTCCAGCTCAAACTTGAAGAATATACAAATAAAATGATGTTTGAATCATTATTTTTCAGAAACAATTTTCCCATCAAATATTGTAAGCTCAGGACTTGCATTCGATACATCTTCCATATCGGCTTGTTGTATATCCATGTCATACATAATTAAATCTGCTTTTTTCCCTTTTTCTATCGATCCAATTTCTTTTTCCATAAAGTTCGTGTATGCACCACCATAAGTTGAAGCCTTCATTATTTCTTGGATATTTATTCTTTCCTCTGCTTTTTTTAGTGGACCAGTATTTGGGTATTTTACCTCTACTGTTGGATCCACAGTCCTTGTTAGACCTGTACCTTCAGTCCATAAATCATGAATGCGTTGTGGGATTGTACGCTTAACAGCCCCATAGAAAAGCCAACCTAAATCAGGTTCCGTAACAAAGAAATCACTATGTACGGCAAGATTTATATTTTTGTCGATCAAGCTCTTTGCCGGATACATATTATTCACACGTTCTTCTCCAAGGTATGGGAGATAAAGCTCCCAATAATAATCATCCATAGCAAACCAATATGGAGCAATGATTGCATTCATTTTTAAATCTGCCATTCTTTGTGCATCTTCATCATTTAGCATTTGCATATGTGCAAATGAATGTCTAGAATCACGTTTACCATTTGATTCTTGTACCTTTTCTAAAACATCTAGAGTGTAGCTTGCAGCGGCATCTCCTATTTGATGAATGTGAAGTTGGAAACCTGCTTTATCAATTTTAGTAAAAAGTGCTTCCATTGTATCGTCTTCCCAAACTTTAATCCCCTTCCAATTTTTATCGGTGTGGCTATACGGTTCAGATAGATAAGCTGTTTCTTCCTCTAAAACTTGATCAGAAAAGAACTTAAAGGAATTGATTTGGAAATATTCTGAAGTAAACGCTTCGGATTGCTTTATTGCTTTATCAATCATTTCTTCATAACCGGCCATATCTTCTGCCATTTCAGGCGAAATCCCCCATGCCCCTCTTATTCGTACAGTAAGTTTCCCCTCTGTTGCTAGTTCATCATATGCGTTATAAACATCTTCATCGTTAATATCAACAATTGCATCGAATACGGTTGTAAGCCCTTTTTCATTGAACCATTCTTGAGCCCAAAGAATGGCTTCTTTATATTCTTCCTTTTTAAAAACAGGCTTTTGTTCACTAACCAATTGCATGGCAGATTCTTGAAGGAGTCCAGATGGCTCCCCAGTTTCAGGGTCTCGTTGGATTACTCCACCATCAGGATCTTTTGTATCCTTCGTAATTTTTGCGTTTTCAAGTGCTTTTGAGTTAACCCACATCGAATGCCCGTCAGCGGAGGTTAGCATGATTGGTTTATCTGCACTAATTTTATCAAGGTCTTCTTTTCTTGGACCAATTTTGTCGAAAGTTGAACGCATAAATCCTGAACCATCGTAAACTTCCAAATCCGGATTTTCTTTCACAAATGCCTCAATAACCTCTAAATACGAAGCTAAATCAAAAGATTCATGTAAATTAATCTTAAATAAATAGGCGACTGCTCCCATCATCGGATGCATATGGCTGTCAACCGTACCAGGCATGACGGTACCACCATCCGCATTTATCACTTTCGTTTCGGAACCGATATACTCCTCGACACCGGCATTGTCCCCTACATATATAAAGAGTCCGTCTTTAATTGCTATTGCCTGGGCTGAATTATTCTCTGCATCTGCAGTGAAAACGGAAGCATCTCTAATGACGATATCGGCACCTTTATTCGTGTTATCAGCGGCAACTGTAGCCTTATCAATATCTGTACCCTTATTTGTATCAGAACTAGTATCACCATCAGTACTCTTACTAACACAGGCACTTAAAGAAAAAACAATTAGTAACACTAACAGTAGAGTAAAAGTTATTCGATGCTTCCTGAACATTAAGCAAGTCCCCCTTTATATGTATTACTAAACATTATACTGTGATTTTAGGGAATATTCAGATTATTTTTTCGGATAAATAATCTTGAAAACCTACTGTTGAGGATAAGCATTTCGTTATTATACTGTATGTATTTACTGAAAAGATCCATAAAAAATCCCGTCACAAGTATGATGTGACGGGATTTTTTATCTATTAACCGATCGAACCTTCCATTTCGAATTTAATCAAGCGGTTCATTTCTACTGCGTATTCCATTGGAAGCTCTTTCGTGAATGGCTCGATGAAGCCCATTACGATCATTTCTGTTGCTTCTTGCTCTGAAATTCCACGGCTCATTAGATAGAAAAGCTGTTCTTCAGATACTTTTGAAACCTTCGCTTCATGCTCTAATGAAATATTATCGTTCATAATTTCATTATACGGAATCGTATCTGACGTTGATTGATTATCCATAATTAACGTATCACATTCAATATTGGAACGAGCTCCATCCGCTTTACGTCCAAATTGAACGATTCCACGGTAAGTTACTTTCCCGCCATGCTTCGAAATAGATTTTGAAACGATAGAAGAAGTTGTGTTTGGTGCTAAGTGAATCATTTTTGCTCCAGCGTCTTGATGCTGCCCTTTACCTGCAATCGCAATAGAAAGGGTTAATCCACGTGCGCCTTCTCCTTTTAAAATAACGGCTGGATATTTCATTGTTAATTTTGAACCGATATTTCCGTCAATCCATTCCATCGTTGCGTTTGCTTCACAAACAGCACGCTTCGTAACAAGATTATAGACATTGTTTGCCCAGTTTTGGATTGTTGTATAGCGGCAGTATCCACCTTTTTTGATAATGATTTCTACAACTGCACTGTGAAGAGAGTTTGTTGTATAAACTGGAGCTGTACAACCCTCAACATAGTGAACATGTGCATCCTCATCAACAATAATTAACGTACGCTCAAATTGACCCATGTTTTCTGAGTTAATTCGGAAATAGGCTTGTAATGGCGTTTCTACTTTGATTCCTTTTGGAACGTAAATGAAAGAGCCACCAGACCATACAGCAGAGTTTAATGCTGCAAATTTATTATCAGTTGGAGGAATTACTTTCGCCCAATGCTCACGGAAAAGCTCTTCATTTTCTCGTAAAGCAGAATCTGTATCTTTAAAGACAATTCCTTGAGCTTCTAGATCCTCTTGCATATTGTGATAAACAACTTCTGATTCGTATTGAGCAGAAACCCCTGCTAAATACTTTTGCTCAGCTTCTGGAATCCCTAGCTTATCAAACGTTTGTTTAATTTCCTCTGGTACTTCATCCCAAGAGCGTTCTGTTTTCTCAGATGGTTTAACATAATACGTAATCTCATCGAAGTTTAAAGACGCTAAATCTCCGCCCCATTGCGGCATTGGCATACTGTAGAAATGCTCCAATGATTTCAAGCGGAAGTCAAGCATCCACTGCGGCTCATTCTTCATTTTTGAAATCTCTTCTACAATTTCCTTCGTTAAACCGCGTTTTGATCGGAAAATGGAAACGTCTTTATCGGCAAAACCATATTTGTAATCGCCGATCTCAGGCATCTTTTTTGCCATCGTCGTATTCCTCCATTCGTATTTGAAGTGCAGTACTTAGCACTTATTCGTTTTCTTTCAAGCCCTTTTCCATTGCCTTCCAAGCTAATGTCGCACATTTGATTCGTGCTGGGAATTTTGCAACTCCAGAAAGAGCTTCAATATCGCCAAGGTCTAAGTCATCATCATAGTCTTTTCCCTGCATGATATGTGAAAAAACCTGAGAAAGCTTCAATGCTTCATCAATATTCTTTCCTTTTATTGCTTGCGTCATCATTGAGGCAGATGACATTGAAATTGAGCAGCCTTCACCTTCGAATTTCGCATCAATGACCTTGCCATCTTCTATCTTTAACGTCAATTGAATTCGATCACCACATGTTGGATTATTCATATTGATCGTTAAGCTGTCCTCTTCTAGTACCCCTTTATTTCGAGGGTTTTTATAATGATCCATAATTACTTGTCTGTATAGGTTATCTAATCGATTAGAAGACATCGCTGAAATACTCCTTTGTTTTGACAAGTCCTTGCGTGAGCTTATCAATATCTTCTTCTGTATTGTACAGATAGAAACTTGCACGTGCCGTGGCAGAGGCTTTCAGCCATTTCATTAATGGCTGAGCACAGTGGTGTCCAGCACGGATAGCAATTCCTTCAGCGTCCAATACTGTTGCAACATCATGAGGATGAACATCGTCAAGGTTAAAGGTTACTAAACCAGCGCGTTTAGCTGAATCTTTAGGGCCATAAATCGTTAATCCGTCAACTTGAGACATTGTTTCAAGTGCATAAGCAGCAAGCTTATGCTCGTGAGCTTCAATATTATCTAATCCAATCTCTTCAAGAAAATCAATGGCAGCTCCAAGTCCAATCGCACCAGCAATGATTGGTGTACCTCCTTCAAACTTCCAAGGAAGCTCCTTCCAAGTAGATTCATATAAACCAACGAAATCAATCATTTCACCGCCGAATTCAATCGGCTCCATGTTTTCAAGAAGATGCTTCTTCCCGTAAAGAACGCCAATTCCAGTTGGGGCACACATTTTATGACCAGAAAAAGCAAAGAAGTCACAGTCTAATTCTTGTACATCTACTTTAATATGTGGCGTGCTTTGTGCGCCATCGACAACCATTATTGCGCCGTTATCGTGAGCAATTTTTGCAATATCCTTGATTGGATTAATAACACCAAGCACATTGGAAACATGCATGATCGAAACGATCTTTGTTTGATTTGTAACAGTTGCTCTTACATCATCAAGAGAAATCGTTCCATCCTCTTGAAGAGGCACATATTTCAAGATTGCTCCTGTTTCTTTAGAAACCTGTTGCCAAGGAATAATATTGCTATGGTGTTCCATGTAAGAGATAACGATTTCATCGCCTTCTTTTAGGTTTGCTTTCGCATAGCTAGCTGCAACCGTATTCAAAGCTGTCGTCGTACCTCTTGTAAAAATAACTTCTTCAGTTGATTTTGCATTAATAAACTTACGAACCTTTTCTCTAGCACCTTCATAGCTGTCCGTCGCCTTCGTTCCTAGCGTATGAACACCTCTATGAACATTGGAGTTGATTTCGCGGTAATATTTATCGACCGCTTCAATAACCTGAATTGGTTTTTGCGATGTCGCCGCACTATCTAGGTAAACAAGCGGATTACCATTGACCTCTTGATGTAAAATCGGAAACATTTGGCGAATTTGCTGAATGTCCATTATTTTACTTTCCTTTCAATCACTTCAACAAGTTGCTTTTTAACGCCTTCGATTGGAAGAGCATTCACAACTGGAGCGAGGAATCCATGAATAACTAAACGCTCAGCCTCTTTTTGAGGAATTCCACGGCTCATTAAGTAGTAAAGCTGAAGTGGGTCAACTCGACCTACTGAAGCAGCATGTCCTGCTGTTACATCATCTTCATCAATTAGAAGGATTGGGTTCGCATCTCCACGTGCTTTCTCATTTAGCATTAAAACACGAGAAGTTTGTTCAGCATTGGACTTAGATGCTCCATGCTCAATTTTCCCAATGCCATTAAAGATCGATGTAGCAGAATCCTTCATCACACCATGCTTAAGGATTTGTCCATCTGTGTTTTTCCCAAAATGAACAACACTTGTTGTAAAGTTTTGCGTTTGCTCTCCACGGCCAACAACAACTGTTTTTGTATCTCCGGAAGAACCATCACCGATTAAGTTTGTCGTATTTTCATAAATCGTGTTGCCATCGTTCATTAAACCAAGTGCCCATTCAATATGAGCATCCCTTCCAGTGACACCACGACGATTAATATATCCTGTAACACCCTTTGCAAGAGTATCAACCGCTCCGAATTGTACCTTCGCATTTGCATTCGCCATGACTTCAGCGACAATATTGAAAATGCCATTTGCAGATTCGACTGTTGAAATATAGTTTTCCACATAAGTGACAGAACTATTATCCTCTGCAACGATAACTACATGATTAAAAAGATTCGTTTCTTCATTATCATGAATATAAACAGCTTGAACAGGCTTTGTAACTTCTACATTTTTCGGAACGTATAAGAAAGCCCCACCATTTACAAATGCAGCGTGTAAAGCAGTTAAGCGATGCTCATCCACTTTAACTCCATCCTTCATGAAAAACTTTTGAAGTAGGTCACCATGCTCTCTAGCTGCTGTAAAAATATCTGTAAAAACGACACCTTTTTCCTGCAATTCTTTTGAAACAGATAAATAGGTAGGTCGGTTATTACGTTGAATATATAAATTTTGGTCAGGAGCTTCCAAATCAATTAAAGACTTAATTTCTTCAGGAAGTTCATTTAGTGAAGAATAATCTTCACTGCTGACAATATGCTTATCGAATTGGGTAAAATTCCATTTCGTAATATTAGTTTTATCTGGCTTTGGCATTGGCAGTTGTTCAAGCTTTGCCAGAGCATTTAAACGTGTCTCGGTAAGCCATGCAGGTTCACCCATGCTTTTGGAAAAGGATTTGACGTTCTCCTCTCCAAATGGAAGTTTTGTTTCTATTGACATAATGATCCTCCTAACAATTACGCTTCTTGACCAACAGTTTCATCTTCAATTCCAAGCTCTTGTTTAATCCAGTCATAACCTTCTGACTCTAAGCGCTGTGCAAGCTCAGGACCACCCGATTTCACAATGCGACCTTGCATCATTACGTGCACATAGTCAGGAGTAATGTAGTTTAGGAGACGTTGATAGTGAGTAATAATTAAACAGCCGAAGTCTTCTCCACGCATTTCATTGATTCCTTTTGAAACAACCTTTAATGCATCAATATCAAGACCTGAGTCAATCTCATCAAGGATGGCAATCTTAGGCTCAATCATCATCAATTGAAGAATTTCATTACGCTTCTTCTCTCCACCAGAAAATCCTTCATTTAAGTAGCGTTGTGCCATGTCTTGGTCCATTTCAAGGAAGTCCATTTTACTGTCCATTTTCTTAATAAATTTCATTAATGAAATTTCATTGCCTTCTTCAAGACGAGCATTGATTGCTGAACGTAAGAAATCTGCATTCGTTACACCGTTAATCTCGCTTGGATATTGCATAGCAAGGAATAGACCCGCGCGTGCACGCTCATCCACTTCCATTTCTAGCACATCTTCTTCGTCTAACGTTACGCTACCTTTCGTCACTTCATACTTAGGATGACCCATAATCGCTGATGATAAAGTAGATTTCCCCGTTCCGTTAGGACCCATGATCGCATGGATTTCTCCACCTTTAATTTCAAGGTTTACACCTTTTAATATTTCTTTGCCTTCAATTGAAACATGAAGATCATTAATTGTTAACTTAGAACCTGCCATTATAATACCTCCATCAATAAAAGAAGTTTTGTCCATGCGACAAATAATTATCGCAATCCTCTATTCTCATTTTATTCTCATTACAATATTATAACAAATGAAATGTGTTAGCAACTCTTTCAGTTTATTATCAAGCTTTTCATACCAAAATGTATAAAAAGTTAATTGTATGTTAAATTAGCTCATTTTATCTTTTTCGTTTTATTTAAAAACATGGAGAAAAATGCACTTTAGCTTTCTAGACAATTGTTATACTTTCCTAATTATATAAAAAAATAATAACGCTCTAAATTCTATCTAAAATAATTTCCTCTGATAAACTAGACTGTTGAATTCCGCTACGGGTGATCGCTTTCCGATCTAATCAATAAATCTAATAAAAAAAGGGAATCACTAATGATTTCCCCTTCCCTCTGTAGAAGCCTATGAATGAATTTTCCGGTCAAACTGAGCAACAATTTGCTGACTCTTTAAATATTCTTGCTCACGCTTTTTTTCTACAGAGATTCTAACATCCTGCTTTAAGCAATACACTTCATAGCCGACTCCGTGGGCTCTGTGCATCGCTTTTTCCATTTCACTTGTATAATTAAGATGCAACTGGTTGATAAAAACCAATCCCTTCAGAAGTGTGATTTTCATTAATCTGCTCTGTTAGTAGCGGCTTTAGACTTCCTCTTCTACTGAGCATTTTATTCTAAAATTTTACACCTATTGTCACTGAATGACAAAGACGAAAAAATGTATTTTTTATTGGTTTTTTTTCGATTTTTATCCATTTAAACGCTTTCATGAGCTTTTTACTAAAAATATCATTAAAATTCATTCAAATACTTCCGTCATTGATAACCGATTCTGCTGCATGTTTAGTTTTACAAAAAAAAGAAGTGCAGTCATGTGTCATGACTGCACTAGTTTACATTATTTTGTTGCAGAAATAACTGCACCTTGGTATTTTTCTTGTAAGAAGTCCTGGATTTCTTTTGATTGTAACACTTCAACTAATGTTTTAATCTCTTCACGATCTTTATCTTCTGAACGAACAACAACTAGGTTTGCTGGTACAACATCACTGCCTTCAAATGCAATGCCATCATCTTTAATGTTGACTCCGCCTTCTAAAGCATAGTTTGTGTTAATTACGACTGCATCACCTTCTCCGCTTTCAAATGAAGTTGCTAAAAGCTTCGCTTCAATTAAAGTAGAGAAATCAAGATTCTTCGGATTATCAATAATATCTTCTACGCGTGCATTAGCTCCAACGCCTTCTTTAAGCTTAATAACGCCTTCTTTTTCGAAGATAGGTAAAATACGTCCATGGTCACTGAAAGAATCACTCATAATGATTTTCGCACCATCAGGAAGATCTTGTAGGCTATCGTATTTCTTTGAATAAACCCCGATTGGCTCTTGGTGAATTTCTCCAACACTTACAAAGTCAAAATCCTTGTTTTCTTCCATTTGAAGTGCTAAATATCCTGGTGTTTGGTAGTAGTTAGCATCTAATTCTTTATCTCTTAAAGTGATATTAGGTAATACATAATCAGTAAACACTTTAATTTCTAAATCAATGCCTTTTTCTGCTAAGATTGGTTTTGCAGCTTCAAGCACTTCCGCATGAGGAACAGCTGATGCCCCAACAACGATTTTTTTGTTACCATTTTCAGAAGTACCTTTATCTGCTGATTCGTTTTTCTCTCCGCCGCCACAAGCTGCTAATGAGAAAGTAAGTAAAGCAATAATGACTAGAGCTAATAATTTTTTCATTTTTTCTTCTCTCCCCTGTTATCGTTTATCTGTTATTTTAGTTAAATAATCACCAATAAATTGGATGATGAATACTAGGATTAAAATGGCTACTGTTGCAGCCGTTGTCACAATTGAATTATTCCGCTGAAAGCCTTCTAGATAAGCAAAGTGCCCTAAACCTCCGGCGCCAATTACACCTGCCATCGCCGTAAAACCAATTAACGAGATTGTCGTTACAGTTATCCCAGATATAAGCGCAGGTAGAGATTCTGGAATTAATACCTTAAAAATAATCTGACTATGGCTTGCTCCCATTGATTGCGATGCTTCTATAACGCCACGGTCAATCTCCCTCAATGCAATTTCAACCATTCTTGCATAGAATGGAGCTGCTCCGATAATAAGTGCTGGAAGTGCAGCATTAGCACCAAGGATTGTCCCCATCAGCATCCTTGTAAAAGGAATGAGTAAAACGACCAATATAATGAAAGGAATCGATCGAAAGACATTCACTATTACCGATGTTATCTGATTGATAAACTTATTAGCCCACATATTTCCATCAGCAGTTAAATATAATAGAAGCCCTAGCAGCAACCCGATAATAAAGGTAGCTAGCACCGAAATGGACGTCATATAAATGGTTTCTTTTGTTGCCAAAATTAATTTGTCCCATTTAATTATTTCCAAGAAATTATCCATTTTCGATCACCTCTACTCCTACCTGCTGCGCATAAATAAACTCAATTGCCTTCTCAACTTCTTCGTCTGTCCCATCTAAATGAAGAAACAATGTTCCATACGATCCGCTTTGGGTATGTGAAATCTCCCCTTGCAAGATATTAACGCTAATCTCATGTTTACGAATTAAATCAGTTATGACGGGCTGTTGTGCTGTGTCCCCTACAAAGGTTAGCTGAACAACTTTTCCTGTTGAATACTTTTCTAGAAGAAGCTCAACCGTTTCTTTTGTTTCTTCTGTTACTGTAATCTGTTGGACGAATCTCTTTGTAATCGATTGTTGTGGATTTTTAAACACATCAGGGACAGCGCCTGTTTCGACTACCTTTCCATCTTCCATAACCGCTACTTGATGACAAATTTTGCGAATGACATGCATCTCATGTGTGATAAGGACAATGGTTAATCCAAGTCGCTTATTAATATCAACGAGCAGCTCGAGAATTGAATCCGTCGTTTCTGGATCTAGAGCTGATGTTGCTTCATCACAGAGTAATACTTTCGGGTTGTTCGCAAGAGCTCTTGCAATCCCTACACGTTGCTTTTGGCCACCACTTAACTGTGCTGGGTATGCATCTTCACGACCTTCAAGACCGACTAGCTTAATCAGCTCATCGACTCGTTCTGCTCGTTTGTGCTTTGCCATCCCTGAAATTTCTAAAGGAAACGCAATGTTTTCTCTAACTGTTCTTGACCAAAGTAGATTGAAATGTTGAAAAATCATACTAATTTCTTGTCGAGCTTTTCTTAATTTCTTACCGGTGATTTTGGAAATCTCATTACCGGCGACAATGACTGAGCCACTTGTTGGTAACTCAAGCCCATTTAACATACGTATTAAAGTACTTTTTCCTGCACCACTGTATCCAATGACACCGAAGATTTCACCTTCACTAATTTCAAGGCTGACATTATCTACTGCCTTTACTTGAGCATTCTTTGAAGAATAAATTTTATCCGCGTTATTGATTGAAATCACGTTTTTCACCTTCTTCATAAACAATTACGATTAATCTTTTTTTCCCTTTTTGTCAAAAGAATATAAAAAGCCTTTCTGACATGAGCAGAAAGGCATACAAATTTATGGTCCTTTCTCTCATCTCTCAAAGCCGCTAAGCTTTGTGTGAATTGGCACCATTTCATTTACATGACGGTTGCCGGGTATCATCGGGCACTTCCCTCCACCTCTCTTGATAAGAGCGTACAGCACTATATTCAATTAACAC
>JAEWIG010000243.1 GCA_023387295.1 Bacillota bacterium
GTGCTCCACTTATAATGAATTACGGTACAATAAAAAAAACAGACATCTCAAATGGACTAGGAGTTAGAGTTTCTTTATTTGTCTCCGGCTGTACCCATCATTGTAAAGGATGTTTCAATCAAGAGACTTGGAATTTCAACTACGGGAAACCATTTACAAAAGAAGTAGAAGAAGAGATTATAAATGCACTTTCGCCTAGTTATATTAATGGTTTATCTCTACTGGGTGGAGAACCTTTTGAACCATCAAACCAAGAGGTTCTATTGCCATTTATTAAGAAAGTGAAGAGCTTTTACCCAAAGAAAGATATATGGTGCTACACCGGATATACTTTGGAACAAGATTTGCTTCAAGAAAGCCGGGCGCGTTGCGAATATACGGATGAGATGTTAAGAAATATTGATGTTTTGGTTGATGGAGAATTTGTTGAAGAACTTAAGGATATCAGCTTACAATTTCGAGGCTCCTCCAATCAGAGAATCATTGATGTAAAAGCTTCGTTGGAAGATGGTACGGTAAAACTTCTGAAGTTATAAAGAAAGATAGAACAGTATAAATTAATTTAACTATTTAACCGAAACCAGTATGCCTTTTGATGGACAACTAGAGAAGATAGGGATCATTGAATTTCATCCTGCAAAACAGTTATGTTCCTATGATCTTTGTTGCTAAGGATTGTAATAAAAATATATAATGATCTATTTAGGAGGAAAAATGAATAGTGAGTTTTGGATAGCTCTAGAAAATTTAGTAACTCAATCCGAAATTGTGATTGATAGACCAAAAGGTACAGCTCATCCAAGATATCCGGATTTCATATATAAAGTGGATTACGGGTATTTAAAAAATACTACTTCAATGGATGGTGCAGGGATAGACATATGGGTTGGATCTGATAAAGAAAAGAAGGTTGATGCAATCATGTGTACTGTGGATTTAAAGAAACGCGATTCGGAAATAAAGATCTTAATTGGCTGCACAGAAGAAGAAAAGAATATAGTCTACAAAACACATAATGAATCTGAGCATATGAAAGGTATTTTACTACGTAGAGAAAAGTAAATAAATCTAATACATCTAATGAATAATAGTAAAATATAGTTAATCACAGTATAATCTTTATCTGTTCTTCAAAAGGTAAAGGACACTTGCCTAGATTACAATAGATAAAGATTTTGGCTAACTGAAACAGTAATGTTGCTAAAATCATTGAGTAAAAAGCTGGTTTAAACTTTTCATGACCAGCTTTTTTTATTTTTAACCACGCGAATCGGAGAAACTCACGTGAAATGTATCTTGCGACCCCACAATTGTAAACCTATTATAATATTTAGGTTGACGATTGAATTTCAAAATGTTACAGTAGCTGTGGAGGTGGTTTATGTGTCGTTAAAAAACAAGTTGCTTGAACTTCTTGAGAATAGCCGTGGCGAATACCTTTCTGGAGAAAGTATAGCAGAAAAGCTGAATGTTACACGAGCAGCTGTTTGGAAAAGTATGAAACAGCTAAAGTTAGATGGCTTTGCTATTGAAGCGGTTACAAATAAAGGTTACGCACTTTTAGAAAGCAACGATATACTTAGCAGTATAGGTATCAATAAATACCTAAATAAAGACATGCCAATTGTACTAAAGGTTTATGGTTGTGTAACATCAACCAATGCTTTGTTGCGTGAACATCTTTCTGAACAAGAGGGGTTTGTTATAGCGGCAAACAGTCAAACAGAAGGTGTGGGTAGAATGGGGCGTACTTTCTTTTCACCAAAGGATACCGGCATTTATTTCAGTATATTATTAAAACCAGGCGTTATTGCATCCGAGGCTGTACTTGTCACATCAATGGCTGCCGTCGCAGTTTGCAAAGCAATTGAAAAAATCGCTCAAAAAAAGCCCGTAATCAAATGGGTGAATGACATCTATTTAGATGGTAAAAAAATTTGCGGAATACTAACACAAGGATCATTTAGCATGGAAAATGGATTTGCTGAATATCTCATTCTCGGAATTGGACTTAATGTTTATTTTCCCGACAGCGGTTTCCCATCTGAAATTGAGACAATTGCAGGAGCATTACAAAAAAATAGTCAAGGTGATTTTAAAAACAAATTACTAGCAGAAATTTTAAACCAATTTTGGTTTCTATACAAAAATGAAAACAAAGAAGATATTGTGAAAGCCTATAAAAGCTATAGCTTTGTAATAGGAAAGGATATTCTTGTTATTTCACCCAAAGAAGAAATTCCTGCAAAGGTACTGGATATCGATGATAATTGTAACCTCGTCGTAACGTATAAGAACGGCGAAAAAGCTGTCTTATCATCCGGAGAAATAAGCATTAAGAACATAGGAGAACCACATGAAAACACTTAACATTAAAAACCTTTGCCTTATTAGTTTATTTACATCACTTACTGCGATAGGTGCTTTTATTAGAGTTCCGATTCCGGTTGTCCCTTTTACACTACAATTTCTCTTTACCATGCTTGCTGGACTCTTGCTTGGTGCTAAGCTGGGTGCCATTAGTGTCGGTGCATATATTTTATTGGGACTAATTGGTTTTCCGGTTTTTACACAAGGTGGAGGCATCGGATATATTTTCACCCCCACCTTTGGCTATATTATCGGGTTTTTAGTAGGAACATACATAACAGGAAGAATGGTGGGTACGACGACAAAGCCATCTTACAAGCGAATTCTTCTTGCTAATTTTACAGGGTTATTTGTTGTATATCTTTTTGGAATAGTATATTACTATTTCATTAGCAACTTTTATTTATCCTCACCAATTGGGATATGGCCCTTATTCTTATACTGCTTTTTACTCGCAGTTCCCGGTGATATTGCGCTGTGTTTCTTGGCGGCAATTCTTGCGAAGCGACTGATACCTGCAATTAGAAAGGGAGAAACGATATGACTACGATAAAGGAATTAAAAAACAATGTTTTGGC
>JAEWIG010000266.1 GCA_023387295.1 Bacillota bacterium
GGCGTGGCTGCCCATTCTGCTCCTTTTGCAATCAATTCCTCTGCTTTCGATTGTGTTCGTGTATAAACAACTAACCGATATCCAGCATTAATGAGATGGCTAGCCATGCTATTGCCCATTACACCAATTCCAATAAATCCAATAACCGTATTTTCAGGTAATTGCATCATAAAATCTCCCCTCAATTTCCATTTTTCAAACATATATAGACATCTCTATTTTATCGTTAAAATCTAGCTGGAGATATGATTATTTTTTGTTCATTCTTTTTATTTCTTGTTTTTTTATCTCCAAATCGTTTGAAAAATCCACAGCTTCTTTTTCTGAATAAACAGATTCCCCATATCTAACTTTTTCATAGATAGAGTTAATAGCTTCGTAATTGCTCAGTCCTATTCTTTTCATCCAATCAGAAAAAGATTCGAAAGGCTCTCTACCGAATTGATGTTTCCGAGCATATCGTTCAAAGTGATAAATTTCTTTCCTAATCTGATCAGATGGTGGAGCAGTTGTTCTAAAACGAAAGAAAGATGATGTTTCTGGAAGATAAGAGCTTTCAGTAGAGAAGCCCAACTCATTTTTCTTGGTCATCAATCGATATTCTGCTCTTTTACGCTTATAAATATAGAGAAAGAGAAAAGCTAAGCTAGCAATAATTAAGATAGTCATAATAACCATTGGATCAAACGATGAAATCGTTTCAGTCTGTTCTTCACTCTGCGGAGAAAAATCAAACCCTCCTGCATCTTCAATATTTAATTGTTTTTCTATTTGTTCAGCCCAGTTTTGCGTTTCTGCCCAATTAAAAAATGGCTTTGCGATAAAAACAACAACGGAAATGACCATTTTTAGAATAAAGAAGAACAGCCATTTAAATGCATTCATTCCCGCTGTGAACAATAGTCCAGCTATTCCAATAAAGAGGATGATTGTCATAAAAGGCATTATGAATTGTCTTTTTTCGGTAGGCAGAGAATCTAACTCAAACCAGTTTTTTACAAAACGACCTACTAAAATAAAAAATATTTGACCTATCATTAGGCTGATTACAATTACTAACGGAGCTCTAGTAATGAACAACACGATAATCCCAAGCATCATTGTCAATAGAAGCCATTTTCCTTCATTTTCCTTGTCTTGTTCGTAGAAATTTGAAAGGGTTCGCCAAAAAATAATAAAGCTTAGGAATAAGCTTATTAGGAATGGAAAATCTAACAAACTGCCCACAATAAGCATTGGAGGTAAAATAATCAGAAAGAATAGCCATTTGCCCGTTTCTTTAAATTTTTCAAGCAAAAAAACAAAAGCAAAACAGCTAGTAAAAATGATGATAAAATACTCCTGAAATGGTAGTTCTTTCCCTTGCAAGGAAAAGAAAAGAGAAATAATGAGTCCTCCAAATATGGCTTCCATTATGAGTAAATAATAGACACCAATATTTCTTCTAATCATTTTCCAACCACTTCCTTCATCATGACCATATTTACTAATACTGCTTCAATATTAGTAACCTGGAGCTCCAAAAGCTGAACTCCCTTCTGACTTAATTCTTGAAAACCTCGTTCCTCACGGTCAGTCCGATGTCCTCCATGAATGAAATATGGCTGTGCTGTCAGATGTCGGTTGTAATAGGACAACATTTTTTCATTAGGAATCGTGTAGGAATTAGCTTTAACCATTGCTAATGTCTCAAGTACTTTTTGCAATTGCTCCTTACCCGTACCAGCAGGAAGATAATAAAAAGGGATAGAATCTGCTCTTCCTACATTGATGCATAGAGATAGAGGAATATCATGCTTATTTGAAAAATAGGCCACTTCTGCTGCACTGCTTAATAGCTCCTCAAGCTGACTAAAAACCGAATGTCCATTCGCAATATTAAGCGATAATGTCCAACCTGATTCAGCCACGCGTTCGTAAACCTTTGTTTGCAGGGACAGCATTCTCGCACTTGCCTTCCAATTAATCCGATTAAAGCTATCTGTGTAAACATAATCTCGTGTTCCCATGGGAGAAAAAGGATCCTCGTTAAGGGAGTGAGTTATAAGTGCATTCCCAGTCCTATTGGATAGTATGGAGTTTAAGTTTTTCACAGTTATTGGAGATGGGTATACGATAGCCTCTTGCATGATAAAATTCTGATATTCTAATATCGTTTCACCTAATCCAAAGAAATGAGGAATATGTATTTGAACTGACCAAATTTTTGCAACCCCTCTTTTTTGTGCGGTAAACGGAAGTTTTATGATTTTTTTTTGCCTAAAATTCATAGACAGTGGGATGGCTACTTCGTATTTTGAAAAATGCGGTTTTGCGACTCCCTCCATCGGAACAACAATATCATCAAAAATAACCGTTAGTTTTCCTTTCATAATTGGAAGACCTTCGTTTTCAAACTGTAAAATCCAAGAGCCTATATCCTCTGGAAAATATTTAGACCTTTCTTTCATATTTTTAAAATGAAGCCGTTTTCCAATATGTTTTAAGTAGAAAGAGTTTATATAGATAAGGATTAATAATACTATCGCTAAAAAGAACATCAGCCATGATTGAAAATAAAAGCTTATGAACAAAATAAAGGTTGCCAATATCCCAGTGACCTCTAAATATTTTTCTATAACTGTATATTTTCTCCACTTCATACCACTAGATCCCAACTTCTACTGGAAGAGAAACAGATTCAATGACGTCCTGAAGAACCGTTTCCTTTGTTTTTGTTAAAGAGGCTTCAGTTGATAAATAGATTCGATGCCCTAATACATACGGTACCATCGCCTTAATATCATTAGGAACAACAAAGTCTCTTCCTTCCAAGAACGCTTTTCCCTGTGAAGCTCTCATTAATGCTAGCGACCCGCGTGGGCTTACTCCAAGCTCAATTGATGGATGTTCGCGCGTTTTTCGAGTAATATTTAATAAATAAGT
>JAEWIG010000268.1 GCA_023387295.1 Bacillota bacterium
ATATAAGACTTCTTATAACGAAATGAAAAGACTTCTTTCAGCCAAACGAAAACGTTGTACCCAACATAAAAACAGATCGCAAAGTAAATGAAAAGAAATACACCTAGTATTAAAATCATCATAGTTGTTATTCTACTCTCCTTATCTCCAAGAGGAATATATATCTAATATTCTACCAAGAGAACAACTCAAAAGATAATTTAAACTTAGATAATAACCGACGTACACCCTAAATACGATTTCCTTTAGCCAGAGTTTTTCATTTCTTGGAGCAATGTTTTGAAACAAGATTATCAAATTTGCATTGGGCACTGATGCGATAATTCACAAATTAAAGGGTGAGAGCTACTAGATGTAGTCCTCACCCTTTCTATCATCTTCTTCTATTGTTATACTCTAAATTTTCCAACCACATCTTGTAGATCTTCAGCCATTTTAGACAATGAAGCGGCAGAAGATGCGATTTCCTCCATAGAAGCTAGTTGCTCTTCTGTAGATGCCACTACTGTTTGTGATTCCGCGGATACTGTTTGTGAACCGTTCGCAATTCCTTGAATCGAATGAACAACTTGTTCTGTACCTACTGAAATTTGCTGGGAAGCAGCAGATATCTCTTGAACTTCAGTTGCAACCTCATCAATATTTTGCTTAATTTTATTAAATAAATACCCTGCTGAGTGGACGACTCGAATTCCCTCGTCTACCTCTTTTACACCGACTTCCATTGATTCAACTACATGATGTGTATAATTTTTGATCGTTGACACTAATTGTGCAATTTGTCCTGCTGATCGGGAAGATTGTTCCGCTAATTTTCGTACTTCGTCCGCAACCACTGCAAACCCACGGCCGTGCTCTCCTGCCCTTGCCGCTTCTATCGCAGCATTTAATGCTAATAGATTTGTTTGATCAGCAATTTCTGTTATAACATCCACAATGCGCTCAATTTCTTTCGATTTATGTTCCATTTCTGAAATAGAATTAGATAATTGACCCATTGTATTTTGTATCAAATCCATTTGACTAACACTTGATTGAACTGCTTGATTTCCTTCTAATGCAATTTGAGATGTTTCAATTGATAAAGAAGAAGTTGATTGTGCACTTGAAGCAATTTGGTGAATAGCTGTAGACACTTCATTCAAAGCTTGCACACTCTCATTTACACTTCTAGTTTGCATTTCAGCACTTGCTGAAACCTCCTGAATCGTAAAAGTGACCGTTTCAGCTGCGCGAGTGGATTGCTCAGCACTTGCTGATAATTCTTCTGAAGATGACGCGACATGCTCCGAACTAATACTAATTTGTCGAACCAAGCTACGAAGATTTTCTGTCATCAGATTGAAAGCTTTAGCCATATCTCCAATTTCATCTTTGTTCTTCAACTTTAGATCATCCACTGTTAAATCACCTAATGCAATTCGTTCAGTTGCTGCTGCAATAGCAACAATCGGCTTAGATATAATCCGAGAAATAAAATAGCCCATAACGATAGCTAATATTAGTGCAACAATATTAGCTAGAACAACTTGAGAAGTTAGTTCCTCTACAACCTCTGAATTTTGTTTACTAGCTTCATTCATAGATTTTAATTGTTCTTCTGCTAATTCATCTACAACTGGGTCTAGGCTTATTCCTAAATCTAATACTTCTTCCTTATAGAAATCATTTACTTCTTGATAAGGTCGATTGTTTTGAACCATTGAAAATAATTGTTCAGATTTTTGTTTAAATTCATCGTTCATTTCTACCAGCTTATGTAGCTTATCTTCAAAATCCTTTATTTCAGTGGATTGAAGTGTATCCTTTACTAAATTATTAATCTTTTCATAAGAAGAATTAAAACGCTCTATAAAAACCTTATCCTGTAACAATATATATCCACGCAGTAAACTATTCTCTTTTGACATTTCCACTTGAATACTTTGTACATTAGATAAAATTAAGGCTCTTCTCTCAACGATATCTGAATATCCTTCATCGATTTTTTTTAAGTTAAATGTCGACATAGTACTTGCAGTACCTAATAGGAGAGCAATAATTAAATAGGATCCTAATATTTTTCTTCCAACCGTTAGTTTCATTAAACTCACCTCTTTATTTTTTTCACATAAACAGAACATCTAAAAAAAATGAACTTGTTGGAAAAGAAATATCCAACAAGTTTTTGGAAATACTATAAGGATATTTCTATCTCTAATGTTTATGAAGCAATTAAGTCACTTCGTTTGTCTAGTGTTAATAAAAACTATCCCAAGAAATAGATTAGTAAGGAGAGAAGAATCCAAAAAAAAACAGGAATAATTCCCTAATCACTCTGACCTAACTTACAGTTTTATTTATAGTAATTATAATTTATTGTTTAATATTACCTGTATTTTCGACAAAATTCAACATTTTTCTCCGTTATTCTTCGACCATAAGTCCTATTATCCATTTATAAATAATTTTATTTTTAAAAATTTTTTTTTGCAATAAAGTTCTCCACGAAAATTTTGTTAAACAAAATATTTATTGAGATTCAGTGATATTCAAATCAAAACAATAAGGGTGTACTGAACTATTTTATATCCTGTATAATAGAGTCATTGAAGGAGGTGATATTCAATGGAGCAAATATTAAAAGCAATTCAGCAAATGGAAGAAAGAATGAATCAAAATTTTGAGAAGGTTGATGCTCAATTTGAAAACGTGAATCAAAAATTTGAGAAGGTCGATGCTCAATTCGAAAGCATGAATCATAAATTCGAGAACGTCGATGCTCAATTCGAAAGCATGAATCAAAAATTTGAGAACGTCGATACTCAATTCGAAAGCATGAATCAAAAATTTGAGAAGGTCGATACTCAATTCGAAAGCATGAATCAAAAATTTGAGAACGTCGATGCTCAATTCAAAAGTGTCAATCAACAATTCGAAAAAGTCAATGAACAGCTTGAGCGAATGGAAACCACTTTAATTGCCGTTTCCTCAACAGCTAATGATGATACAATTGCTATTCTTGAAAGAATTGATAGAAATACAAAAGACCTGAATCGAGACATCGAATTTCTTTCTAAACAAGTTGGAAAGCATGAAATGTACTTCAATAGAATGAACAAAAACTAATTTTGCTGAATCTTATTCAGTCATTTAGTTTCTCCACTGCAACTCCACCTGACTTAACTTTCCATAGACTCTTTTTTATTTAGGTGCTTGTTCACCGCTAAACTAGAACTTAGAGGGACAAGCACCATTATAGCCATTATTCTTCTGACATAAAATCGTCTGTCTTCCTTCCTGTTCATTTTCCTCATAGTAATGAATCTTCCAGCCATCAAAAATCGATAATAATTCCTTCGATTGTAGCTTGTATCCGTTTGATATTTGATTATTTACATTTAGTGGGGAATTATAATAAGTTTCCATGAAAAAATAACCATTTTCCTTAATAATCGACTTCACAAAAGGAAATATCGTGCGATCCAAATAGTAGGTAACGACAACTAGGTCATATGAATTTACTGATAAATTCAAGCTACCCAAATCTGTGAGGTCACATAAGTGAGGATAGATTGGAAGCGAATGCTTTGTTGCCTTGTCTTTTACATACTGAATTGCCACATCAGAAATATCTAGTGCATGTACCTCATTATAAAGGTCTGCTAAATAGAAACTATTCGCTCCTAATCCACAAGCAAGATCAAGTGCTACTCCCCCTTTTAGATGATGAGAATTATTCATTAATCTTTTATTCGGCCTCTGTTCCTCCATTTGGGAAAGACGAGAGGTATACTTTGAGTTCCATTTATTCCTTGAATTCATTTTTTTCACCTATTTTTTAGAAAATATTGTTTTCCATATGTTCAATGTTCCTCTACTACTAGCATACCGAATATTATTCTTTTCATGAAGTAAGATGTATTTGATTCAAAATGATAAATAGAAAAATAAGCCACAGCGTAATAAACCACGCCATGACTTATTCGTAATTGTTATTTCCTAAAACCTCTACGACGCTTGAATTTAAATACAAATATTAGCACGATTAAAAGAAAAACAATCGATACACCAGAAATAACTATAGAAAAGGTAGGATTGACTTGAGTGCTGCCATTATCCGTACTACCTGGTTTACCGTTTTGTCCACCAGGACCAAATTTTCCACCTTCAGGCATATTTGCAGGAGCATCTCCCTCTGCTGTTTGAGCTTGGGCAGAGCCTTCTGGCATATTTGGTGGAGCCCCTCCTTCTGGTCTTTGAGTTGGGTCAAAACCTTCTGGCATCTCTGGACGATTTCCTCCCTCTGGCATCTTAGATGGGTCGAAACCTTCTGGTAATTCCCCGTTATTTATATTAGGTTGAGCTCCAGCATTCCCATTTTGATTAGGAGGGGCCATACCTTCTCCGAATCCGCTGGTACCACTACTTGCTTGACTCTCTACAACAAGTTCACCTGACAACTGTTTAAGAATGGATTCAGCACGCTGTTTTGCAAACTCTGGTAAGCTATTATCACCAGAAACACCCGCTAGAAAATCCTCTGTTGTAAAGAACTTTGATGGATCGGCTTCTACATAAGTTGTTAAAATTGCCGCTAAATCTTTTGTTATCGACGCTACGTTTTCTTCCGTTAGGATCTTTGTCGCGATTTCATTCAAGTATTCCTCATATTTTTCCTTGTATGTTTCATTTGAGAGAAGTGCATTTAAGAGTGGACGATCTTCAAGCGTTGTTCCAGACACTGGTTCAGATATACTAAAATTAATGTTGGAATCAGTAATTAATGCACTCGTCATCATGCCAGGCATTTTTTCATTTCTCTGCTCGTTCGGAGCATTTTTTTCACCTGAACTTTGCTCTTCTTGATTATTATTCGACTCTTCTTTTTTCTCTCCTCTAGGTCCTCCCATACCGCCAAAACCGCCAAACGACATGTTATAGTCCCAAGGGATGATTGAAAAAATCCCGTTGTCTTCATACAAATAATAGTTATGTTTCATCGTTCCTTGATAACTATCTAAACTTACTAATGCAGTATTCATTGCAAAATATCTTAGCATCTCATCGACATCAAGATATTTTTCCAAATCTCCGCCGTTGTTAATTGCGTCTAGCATATTAATTATCTCTGATTCTTCTTTGTTTCCTTCGTTTGTTTTGAGTCCTATTCCTGTGTAATCTTCGATATTATCACTAATCCACTTTAAGTCACTGCCCGTTCCATCAGGCTTATATAAAAAGCCATCTGTTGAACCAAAATTATTAGCAAGGAACGTTTCGTCCACAGCTTCTACACCGAGGAACAAACCATAATCCTCTCCATTAACAGTAACGTACATATAAGAATGACTAGGTGTTGGAAGGCCCATCTGTTCCATCAATTCATACGACACGAATTCTCTCATTTGAGTGGAATCACTATAATTATTATTGAGATTCAACTTTTTCAAACCATATAGACTTTGTGAGCTGTCATAGTAGTCAAAATCAATTTTTAAACTATAGCGCTCAGAGTCGCTCCCCGCAACAGATGAAAGAGATGAGTTCCCTTTTGTTCGAACTGCCACTCCTTCTACTTTTTTACCATTGAGGGTAACAGTTGCTTGCTTATATTCTTCTTCCATTGGATTGGCCATCATATCTTCCCAATCCTCTTCTTCAAGTTGAATATCCACTCGTGCAACCTTTTTCTCATTAAATACATATTGTTGGTATGATGCGGTACTGTTCTTCTGATCCAACCCTAAATTGGGAAGGACAAAAACACTTCCAATAAACACAATCGCTAGTAAAGTGAAAATCCACCCTATCATTTTCCTGCTAATCAAAGGATGCACCTCCTAAGCAGTGAAATTGCCATCATAGCTAACCATGACTGCTGATTGTACACCTGGGATTGATTTAATCTGAGAAACAATAGAAGTTTCTTGGCCTTTAATACGAATTTCATACGTACTTTCCATTTCTAAACCTTCAATAAATGATTGAGATTTCAACTGAAAACGTCCTGTATGCAGCTTTAATTCATTTTCAATGCTTGTTGGTGATACATTTTGATCTGCTTTTACAATTAGGAGGAATGGGTTTTCAACTGTAATTTTATTTACAAATACAAGTAGGACAATCCCGATTAATACAGAACCAATAACAACTAATGGAATAAAACCAGCTCCACATAAGATTCCTGAAACTATAGCCCAGAATACATACACTAAATCCATCGGATCCTTAATCGGTGTACGAAAGCGAACGATTGATAATGCACCAACCATACCAAGAGACAGAAGAACATTATTTGATATCCCCATAATAACTAGAGCTGTGGCCATCGTCATAATTAGCAGGGAGATATTAAAAGAATGAGAATAGATGACGCCATTAAACGTCTTTTTGTAAACCGCATAGATGAATAATCCGATGAGAAAAGCTACAACTAGTCCAATCAAGGAATCTACTAATGAAAAGGACGTTGTTTTTTCAATAAAACTAGATTTAAAAATATCTGAGAAATTAATTTGATCCATTGGAATCCCTTCTTTCTTTTTTATTTTGTGTGTAAAACAAAATCGTCGTCGGCTTCATTGAACAAGCCTTGATTTACGAAGTAATCACCAGCGCAGTGAAATGAAGCTGACGACATTTTACATATATAGCTGGGAGCAGACGCTCACGAGAGTTTTTATTATCCATACATACGACTGAGCTGATATTTCGAATAAGCTTCAGCCCTTGTATCAATGGATTGCAGCGCAAATTTAATAATATCAGGCAAGTATTCGTCATATTTAACTTCTAAAATAACGAGATTGTCTTCTAATACATTAACCATTGGAAGATTTCGTTCAAACATTGACGTATTTCGAATACTGGATTTAATATCACGGTCAAATGTGATACGAACATTTCCATAAGGATAGGTAAATGCTTCCCGGTTATAGTCAACAACTGCCACAGGTTTAATTAAACGCTGTGACATTTCTAAATACAAATCTCGAATGAGTGCCCGTTCATCGTCTTGCATCCAATTGATTTTCCCGACCCTCATCAACTCATACTCATCTTTCGTAATTTTGCACTTAGACTTATACGTTTGATTATTACGTTTGCTTTTTCGTTCTAAATGAATAACATGAGATGATTTATTATAGATTCGTACACGGTATTTATCACGATTGAGATAGCCTTCTTTTTTTTCTGTTAAAATACGGTCATCAAAGTTATCAAAATAGGCACTTCGAATATGATAACTCCCATTAGGACCTGCATGAGTATCCCTTCTCATAAGCCATTTTAATTTATCCCGCAGCATATAATATTCTGCTGTTGAAATCGCAAACTTTAATTCTCTTCTTCCCAAAGCTTGTTTCATTTGCTCCCTCCTTTCTCTTACTCTATTAGGTATTGTAAAAAGAGAATGTGTCGGCTAGATGTCGGGGATGTTTTTTCAAAAAAATCTACCATGAGCTTCTACTATCAATCTTGTTATGTAAATGTCGTCGGCTTCATTTCCCTGCGCTTACGATTACTTCGTAAATCGAGGCTTGCTCAATGAATCCGACGACGATTTTGTTTTTTTATAAAAAAATAAACCCTCAAATGAAGGTTTACTTTTTAGGTAGTTCAATAATAAAAATCGATCCAGACTCATCGGATTTCTCCAATTTTAAATCGCCGTTCATTGACTGAGCCATCATTTTACTTAAGGTCAGCCCAATTCCAAGTCCTCTTTTCTTATAACGTTTGTTGACACCACGAAAGAAACGCTCAAAAATCAGTGACTGTTCCTCCTCTGGTATTCCGGGTCCGCTATCTTTTGTACGAATTAAAATAAACTTATCCGTCTCTTCAAGTGAAACAACTATTTGACCCGTTCCTTCCATGGCGTCTCGTGCATTGTTCAATAGATTTGAGACTATCTGCTGTAAACGAATACGATCCAATTTGATCATTACAGGCTTTGCTAATGGGGTTAATGATATTTCAAGTTCTAAATCTAGCTGTGAGCTCTCCCACTGGCGTAAAGCGGTTGTTACAAGATGATTAATTTCAACTTCTTCTAGCTTGATTGGAATTGCGTCCACCGAAAAAGTATTAAAATTCACTAAATCAGCAACCATTGTTTTCATTTTTTCAGATTCTTCAATGGCCATCGTTAAAAACTCTTTCTGTTCATCTCCCGTAACGACTCCGTCTTGAATGGCTTGTAGTAGGCTACTGATCGAGGTAACGGGTGTTTTTAGTTCATGAGTGACACCTGCTAAAAGTTCTGTTCGGGTTTTTTCGAGTTGTTGAAGACGATCAACCATGCTCCGAAATGATTCTGTTAATTCAAAGAGTTCCTTCTCCTTTATATGAGTCGGAAGCTTGATCGCATATGAACCTTGCTGAACGGTTTGAGCCGCAACTGCTACTTCCTTTATTGGATTGACTAACCGCTTTGACAAAAAGAAAATCGCTAACCATCCTAGTAAAGCAATTGAAAGAATAAAGATTGAAAGCTGTCCAAACTGCTGGCTAACTTCAGTGACCTTCTCTTTTAACTCCGTTACATACACGAAACCGATAACGTTCTCATTCATTTGAATTGGCTTTTTCACAACATAATATTCTATATTATTGTTTTTATCTAACCACTTGAATGTACCCACATCTTTTTGAATCAATTCTTGTGTTACTTTAAAATTTGGTTTACCTCCTGGTCCTTTGTACAGTGAAAGTATGTTCCCGTATTCATCTGTCAACGTAACCTCAGGCTTAATTTCTCGAAAATCGTTTCCTTCTTGGCGTTCAAATTCAGGAGGACCCGTTTCTAAATGTGTGATTAGATTTACCATATCATCAGCAACATAGTTCATAAATTCAAGACGACTCTCAATCGTCGTATAGCGAAGCCAACTGGCAAATGCGAAAAAGACAAGCCCTAATCCTATTAGCATGGTTAAGACATAACGACTCGTCCAGTATCGTAGCATAGAAACTTTATTTTCTTCATTCGACACGTAATTGATACCCCAATCCTCGTAACGTCCGAATTTCTCCTTCTGAAATAGGCCATTCGGCAAGAGCTTTTCGAATTCGTTTTATCGATAAATCAACAGCGCGATCACTGCCGTCATAATCCCAACCCCATATTTCCTCAATTAGCTGTTCTCTCGAGAATGTTCGATTTGGATGTTCAGCTAGAAAAAAAAGTACAGATAAATCTCTTGGTAGAAGCATAATTTCTTCTCCTGCCAAGTACACACGGTGAGCTTGAAAATCAATTTCAAGTTGCCCAAAACGTTTTCTATCACAGTTCTCATTTACATTTTGTGAGCGTCTAAGAACGGCTTTCACCCGGGCCACCACTTCTTCTGCAATAAATGGCTTAGGGATATAATCATCCGCTCCTTCTGAAAACCCCTCTAGACGATTATTCACATCGCCTAGCGCTGTCAACATGATAACAGGACAGTCTCCGTGTAGACGAATTTCTTTCAATATCTCCCAACCGCTCTTCCCTGGTAACATGACATCAAGAATCACTAAGTCTGGTTTAATTTGCTCGAAGGAAGCGATTGCTTCATCTCCACGAAAACACTGAGTTACCTGGAAGGATGACTTTACAAAATAAGCTTTCAGCACCTGGCTGATAGCTAGTTCATCTTCAACAATCAAAATTTTAGTCATACAAACACCTTCTACAGCTAATTTTGTTTACCATACCATATCATTCCATTATGTCAGGAAGATGTCATGAAATATAAAAATGGTAGTCGGCTTACAGTAAATTACTGACTAAACTCTGAGCTAGATTTTTTTTTCATTCGATTATTTCTCGAGTGATTTGCTTATCATTGTACAAAAATAAAGAACAAAATTCATCTTGGGATATGAAATATCTAGCAATTTTTTCTCAATATCTTGTCCTTTTCAGAAATTATCTAGCAGATTTTTCAAAATATCTAGCAACTTTATAAATATATCGGGCTCTTTCCATTAAAAAGAGGATGTTCCAAAAGCAAAACTTTCGGAACATCCTCTTTTTTCTTTTATCACTAACTATACCCACCACATATCAGAAACTTCTTCTTCAATTAATACAGTCTTTAAGTTTTTAACCGCTCTTGAGAACCCTTCTTCTATCGACATAATCGGATCTTCATGTTCAATGCTTACAACATAGTCATAGCCAAAGGTACGGAGTGTACTCATCATGTCTGACCACTCTTGAAGGCTATGCCCACATCCGACAGAACGGAACGTCCATGCTCTCGTTTGGACATTTCCATATGGTTGCATATCTGTGAGTCCATACATGTTGACATTGTCCTGATCAATGTAAGTATCTTTTGCATGGAAATGGTGAATGGCGTTTGCCTTTCCGAGAATTTTTATCGCGGCAACAGGATCAATTCCTTGCCACCATAAATGACTGGGATCAAGGTTTGCACCTATCGCATCACATGTTTCTTCTCTAAGCTTCAGAAGGGAGTATGGGGTATGAACGAGAAAGCCACCGTGTAGCTCTAAGCCAATTTTGACATTATGCTCTTTCGCATATTGTCCTACTTCTTTCCAATATGGAATTAATTTTTCCTCCCATTGCCACTTTAAAATATCACCGTATTCATTTGGCCACGGAGCAACAGGCCAATTTGGATACTTAGCCTCCTCTTGATCGCCAGCAACTCCAGAGAAACAATTAACAACAGGAACCTCCATTAAGCTAGCTAATTTAATCGTCTTCATTAATACTTGATGTGATTCTTCTGCAAATGCCTTGTCTGGGGAAATCGGATTTCCATGGCAACTAAAAGCGCTAATAATTAACCCTCTTGACGTTACTTTCCTTAAGTAGTTATAACGCTCTTCCTCATTTTCTAATAGCAAATCAAGATTACAGTGAGCATTCCCTGGATAACAACCTGTTCCAATTTCAACCGCACTCAAGCCGGCTTCTTTCACATAATCAAGCATATCATCGAGGTTTTTCTGTGAAAATAATACTGTAAATACGCCTAGTTTCATATTCTTTCCTCCTCATCTCTCGCTCTGACTCCTTGTGACTAATGACTTTCATACGTCGCTGTTCAATCGCCATAGCTTTCTATTTCATCCGAATGCTTTTCCCTATTTCACTACTCTTATAGATTGCATCAATAATCTTGGAAACTTGTAATGCTTCCTTTCGATTGACGATAAAGCCTCTCTTTCCTAAACAGCTGTCAATAAAATTTTGTGCTTGGAAGATGCCTGGGTCTTCTTCACCAGGAAGCCAATCTGCTTCGCTATTAATTAATATTCCGTGTTTTGCTTGGTTCAGCTGGAATGGAAATAAATCAATTCCACCCGTTTGACCTGATATGCTTACATGTTCTTTATCACTTTTGATGTTTGCAGACCACGACGTTTCAAAAAGCATCGTAGCGCCATTATCAAATTTAATATAAGCAGTTACATGATCATCTACATCAAAGGAGCTATGGTCAAAGCTACCCCATAAGTTTATTTGATTAGGCATTTTACTTAATTGGTTATAAGTAGTTCCAAGTACCTCAACAGGTTCTGGATTCCCTAATAGCCAGAGAGCTAAGTCTAGAAAGTGACAGCCATAATCGATTAAGCTGCCTCCTCCTTGCAACTCTTTATTTGTAAACACACCCCAACCAGGAACCTTGCGTCTTCTAAGTGCTTGAACTCTCGCTACAAATGGTTGACCAATTTCATTTTCTGCAATCAATCCCTTAGCTGCCTGTGATTCCTTCATAAAACGATAGTGATACGCGATAGCCAGGACTTTTCCTGACTTCTCTGCTGCATCACTCATTTGCTGACTTTCCTCAAGTGACATCGCCATTGGCTTTTCACACAATACATGAATACCAGCTTCTAACGCTGCAATCGTTAGTTCAGCATGAAACTTATTTGGGGTGCATATGACGACAGCATCTACCTCATGAAACATATCTCGATAATGATGAAACACCTTTGGAATATTGAACTTTTTAGCAACTGATTGTGCCACTTGTTCATTAACATCACAAATTCCTGCTATCGTTACTTCCTCAGATAATGTTAAAAAAGCTGGAATATGTCGGTTTTGTGCAATTCCGCCTACACCAATAATCCCTATCTGCAACTTCTTCATAAGACTGCCCCTACAACTTAACGATTCGTTTTGTTTCATTTGATTCTAACGCTGCAAGTACCACTTGAAGAGATTTCATTCCTTCCTCTCCAGTTACAAGTGGTTCTGTATCATTTATAATGGAGTTCACAAAGTGCTTGATTACTTGCGACTCTGTTTGTTTTCCTTCTTCATTCGTCTGAATGCCACCAAGTTCGTATTTAACAACTTCTCCTGTTTTATATTGAACGATTAAGGAATAGGTTGGATCATCTTCTAAACGAATGATCGCTTTTTCACCGTAAATAACAGTTGAATTATCTTCTTTCGATACATAGGACCAGCTTGCTGCGAGCGTACCAATAATCCCGCTTTCTGTTTTCAGCATACATACAGCTGTATCATCTACATCTGCATTTTCCTTTGCACTTGTTTCAACAAATGCACCCACTTCCACAATTTCTTCCCCAAGGATATAGCGAATCAGATCCGTCTTATGAACGCCTAAATCGCCCATAGCACCAATAAACGCCTCATTTTTTCTAAAGAACCAGCTCTCTTTTCCATCTGCACTCCAGCCTTCTGGACCACCGTGACCAAAGGCCGTGCGGAAGCTATAAATCTTTCCTATCTCACCTTTTTCAATTAACTGCTTTGCTTTCATGTGTGATTGAACAAATCGTTGATTATGAGCAATCATGAGTTTCTTATTATTTTTCCCAGCAGCTTCAATCATTTCTTTCGCTTCTTCAAGAGATGTTGCCATCGGTTTTTCACATAATACATGCTTACCCGCATTGAGTGCTGCAACGGAAATTTCAGCATGTAAAAAATTTGGGGTACATACACTTACGGCTGTGATATCAGGATTTTCGAGTAAATCTTCATAATTCATATAGCTTGTTGCCTTGTATTGTTCTGCTAATTCATTGGCTCGTTCTGCTACAATATCGCAAACTGCAACAATTTCTACATGATCGTTACTGAAATACTCGGGAAGATGACGATGCTTCGCAATGCTTCCACAACCAATAATTCCAACTTTAATCTTCTCCATGTTGGTCCTCCTTATAATGAAGTTATCCCTTAATTTCTTCAAGTGGCTGTGCATTTCCGTATATAGGCTTCTGGAGTGTTGTCGGTTTTGCCCACTTAACTGCATTTACGATGACACGTTGAACTTCCTCGTTGTGATAGGTTGGATAGGTTTCATGACCTGGTCGAAAATAAAAAATCTTCCCTTGCCCACGCTTATATGTACAACCACTTCTAAAAACCTCTCCCCCTTCAAACCAGCTAACCATTACTAGCTCATCAGGAGTTGGAATATCAAAGTGCTCTCCATACATTTCTTCCTTATCCAGTTCGATAAATTCTCCTAGTCCTTCGACGATTGGGTGAGTTGGATCTACTATCCAAATTCGTTCCTTTTCATCCGCTTCTCTCCACTTTAAGTCGCATGAAGTTCCCATTAAGCTTTTAAAAATTTTCGAAAAATGACCAGAATGCAGAACTATCAGTCCCATTCCATCAAGCACTCGTTGCTTCACTTTTTCTACAATGTCATCCTTCACTTCATCGTGAGCGAGATGTCCCCACCAAATTAAAACATCTGTATTCATTAGCACTTCATCTGATAATCCATGTTCTGGCTCATCTAATGTGGCTGTTTGAATCTCTAACTGCTCATCTCTTAAGGACGTTGCAATGGCCCCATGTATTCCTTCAGGATAAATCTCCTTAACTTGAGGGTCTTTCTGCTCATGGCGATTTTCATTCCACACTGTAACTCTCAACATATGAAACCTCCATCTTATTTAGAAGATATTGCATTTCGATATTCAATCGGCGTCAATCCAACTAGCTTTTTAAAAACTTTGCTAAAATATTTTTCATTTTGATAGCCAACATAATGGGCAATTTCATATATTTTTAGGCTTGAAGTTTCTAGCAGTTGCTTTGCATTCTCCATCCTTATTTTCGTT
>JAEWIG010000322.1 GCA_023387295.1 Bacillota bacterium
GCAAGGAGATCTCCATTTGCCATGTCTTCAGCTGCTTTACTAAGAATTTGTAAAGGCTTAAGTTTTCTTGCGACAAACCAAGTAAGTATAATGATAATGAACGCATTGAGGAGTATGTTTATACTTATTGATATCGGTAGCTCAGATCGCAAAACTTGAGAATTTATGAGATTGACTTTTGCTGCATCAATATCAACACCTAGAATGCCAATGACTTCATTATGTAACTTAATGGGTACTAGTGCAGATAAATAATCTCCATATTCAGGATCGCTTATGATTGGTGAACTTAATGAATTCCCTTGTAGAACAGGCTCAATTTCTTCATATGATGAAGTTTCTGATAATTCTCCGATGGGAGATTCATACTCTAAATCTTTATCCTGTCCATCAATCATTATATAAATATTTTTCTGTTCATCAGCCTGGAGTGTATAAACATATAATGCTCCAGTCTTTTTTCTGAAATCATTTAGTTCCTCGCGTAATTCCCAATACTCAGCTGACTCTTCAGGATTTTCTAAAAATTCCTGATATAATTCGGCATTAAATTGAGAAGAGATATTCTCTGCGATATCGATACTGAAATTCTGAATAGCCAAACTAACGGAGTTTTTTGTACTAAAAAAAAGCATAATTATATTTCCGATCAGAACAACTAGCATCCCGATCATAAGAGCTAATGCTAATTTACTACTTACCTTTTTCAATTAGTCTGTCCTCCTTAGATAGTCATACTTTTTTACTATAGATTATATCGATAAGTAGCAATAAAGTCACTTTAAATTTATTTAATTTAGAAAATTATAAATTTTTTAATATGGAGTAGGTGGTAATGTTAATAATGATTGCTACAAAAATTTTGTAGCTATTAAAATATTATTTTAATTGACTATTTATTATGATATGATTTGCATAAGATAGTTAGAGATTCGAAAAAATTGAAATGCTGTAAGGGAAGTGTCTAAAATGAGGGAGGATCATAAACCCATTTTTGATTTAGCTATTCGCACTGCCAATATGCTTGTTAAGATGTTCGGTTCTCGATGCGAAGTAGCTGTGCATGATTTCAAAAATTTAAAGAAATCACTTATTCATCTTGCAGGAGATGTGACCGGCAGAGAAATTGGTTCTCCTATTACTGATCTTGTCCTTAAAGAGCTTGCGAAAAATAAAACTGATGTAGAAGATATCCCAAGCTATAAAACACAGACGAAAAAAGGAAACGTATTAAAATCAGCTACGATTTTTTTACGTGACCATGAAAATAAAGTAATTGGTGCCTTATGCATTAATTACGACATCAGTCTTCTTATGCAATTTGGTGGAGAAATTGAGGAATTTATTAATTTCGATGACCAGCAGGATAAGTCAGAAAGCTTTTTCACATCTATTCAAGATGTCACCCAAGAAATGGTTGAACAGGTGCTTCATGGATTTAAAAAGGCTCCATCTTTAATGTCCTTAGAGGAAAAGGTTGAATGTGTTCGCCAATTAGAGGAAAAAGGAACCTTCCTCATTAAAGGGGCGACAGATTATGTTGCAACAGTCCTTGGTGTATCCAAATTTACCATCTACAATTATTTACAAAAAATCCGAACGATGAATGAATTCCAAACCGAGGAACTTGCTGAACACTAAAGGCAACTTAAAGTATTTTGAGAAAAACGATAATTGTGAGGCGAATGAAATGAAATATAGATCAGCATTTGATATTATCGGTCCTGTCATGATAGGGCCGTCTAGTTCGCATACTGCGGGGGCTGCACGTATTGGTAGGGTTGCTAGAACATTATTTAACCGCCAACCGAAAAAAGCAGTCATCTCTTTATATGGTTCATTTGCAAAAACATATAAAGGACATGGAACGGATGTTGCCATAGTAGGTGGATTATTAGACTTTGATACATTTGATGAAAGAATTCCAACATCCCTTACGCTTGCAGAAGAAGCAGGTATGGACATTGTTTTTTCAATAGAAGATACTGTAACAGATCATCCAAACACGGTCCGAATTAACTTGTACGATGAAAAAGGTGAACTAGAAGTTGTTGGTATTTCCATTGGTGGAGGTACTATTGAAATTATCGAGCTAAATTCTTTTAAACTGAAGCTTTCTGGCGAGCATCCAGCTATTTTAGTTGTGCATAATGATCAATTTGGTGTCATTTCAGCAGTTACGCAAATATTAGCTACTTATGAAATAAACATTGGTCATATGGAAGTGTCTCGAAAAGAAAAAGGGAAAATGGCATTAATGGTCATCGAAGTTGACCAAAAAATAGAGCAGGAAGTAATCAAAGAAATTGAAAAGATTCCAAACGTAACCCAAATTATTAGAATGGTGGAGTAAAGCAACTTTAGGTACACAATATAGGGGTGAAATTATGTTATTTAGAAACGTAGCTGAGCTAGTTAAGCTAGCTGAAAGCAAGCAAGTGAAAACAGCTGAAATCATGTTACAGCAGGAAATAGAAGTAACTGGTTTATCGAGAGAGGAAATTATTGCAAAAATGGACCGAAACTTAACGGTCATGGAAGAAGCCGTTGAACGAGGACTTAAAGGTGTAACCTCTGTTTCTGGACTGACCGGTGGAGATGCGGTCCTTTTGCAAAATTATATTAAAAGCGGTAGAGCGTTGTCAGGAAATATCCTCTTAGACGCTGTAAGTAAAGCAGTAGCAACGAATGAAGTAAATGCTGCAATGGGAACGATTTGTGCCACACCAACTGCGGGCTCTGCTGGTGTTGTACCCGGAACCTTGTTTGCAGTAAAAGAAGTGCTTGAGCCTACTCGGATAGAAATGATTGAATTTCTATTTACAGCTGCTGCTTTTGGTTTTGTAGTAGCTAATAATGCATCTATTTCTGGTGCCGCTGGTGGATGTCAAGCAGAGGTAGGGTCTGCAAGTGGTATGGCTGCAGCTGCGATTGTTGAAATGGCAGGGGGTACACCGTCACAAGCAGCAGAAGCAATGGCGATTACGTTAAAAAATATGCTTGGTTTAGTTTGTGATCCAGTTGCTGGACTCGTTGAAGTTCCGTGCGTGAAGCGTAATGCAATGGGAGCAGCAAACGCTATGACTGCAGCCGATATGGCATTAGCAGGAATTACTAGTCGGATACCATGTGATGAAGTTATAC
>JAEWIG010000256.1 GCA_023387295.1 Bacillota bacterium
CAAGCCTTGATGTACGAAGTAATCACCAGCGCAGAGAAATGAAGCTGACGACATTTACATGCTAATGGATATATTTGAAGGTAGTCATATTTCAAAGATATTAGCGAGAAATCTAACTTTTTATCCAGATAGTTTTTTATTTTGTCATATTTTATCAGCATCCAAATTAAATTAAATATGATACACTATATACAAATAAGTATGACACATTTATAATATTGATAGATAATGTTACACACTTATAGAGCTTAAGGGGGTGGTGGTGATTAAACTATCCGAACGCCAGGATGAAATCCTTCAAATTGTAAAACGAAGTGGACCCATTACAGGAAATGAAATTGCTAAGAAGCTTTCCCTTTCAAGAGCTGCGTTAAGACCAGATCTTGCGATATTAACGAGAACTGGAAATATAGAGGCACGACCTCGAGTTGGTTATTTTTATAATGAAGAATTTCAATCAATGAGACAGGCGGAAAAATTCGTTAAGCAGAAAGTGAATGATTTCAAAGCTCATCCGATTGTGGTTGAAAAATCAACTTCTGTTTATGATGCGATTGTTCAGTTATTTTTGGAAGATGTTGGTACGCTCTATGTGGTAGAGACTGATGGCTATTTGGCTGGTGTCGTTTCACGAAAAGATTTACTTAGAGCATCTCTCGGGAACAGAAATCTTCAGGAGCTGCCTGTCAGCGTGATTATGACAAGGATGCCGAATATTACCACTATCTCACCAGAAGCAACCCTTCTAGAGGCAGCAAAAAAGATGATCACCTTTCATATTGATTCTTTACCTGTAGTAAAGGAAGTAAAGGGCAAGATAAATACATATACGTTGCTTGGCCGAATCACGAAAACGACGATAACGAGAGCGTATGTAGAAATAACTGAAGGAAAATAAGACTCAGAGGAGTTGCGAAAAATTTGGAACGAAAAGAAGTGGTCTATGTTGTTTCTGACTCGGTGGGAGAAACGGCTGAGTTTGTTGTCAAAGCGGTAGCAACACAGTTTAATGGTGGTCAAGTTGAGATACGCCGTAGTTCTTATGTCGATGATCTAGAAGATATCGAGGATATTATTATGCTAGCGCAAAAAGATCATTCAATTATTGCTTATACCATAGTTGTTCCTTCTCTAAAGGAACATTTAGATAAACGGGCAAAAGAAGAAGGTATTTTGGCAGTTGACCTTCTGAATCCCTTAATGAATGCATTTGAAACGAAATTTAACAAGGAGCCTCGCCATAGCCCTGGACTCATGAGGAAGCTAGATGAAGAATATTTTCGAAAAATCGAAGCGATTGAGTTTGCGGTGAAATATGATGATGGCCGTGATCCGCGAGGGATTTTAAAAGCTGATATTGTATTAATTGGCGTTTCCCGGACATCGAAAACACCATTGTCCATGTACTTGGCACATAAGCGTTATAAGGTAGCTAACGTACCATTAGTTCCTGAGGTACCGCCGCCAGACGAATTGTTTGAAGTGCCTCGTAAAAATTGTATTGGGTTAATTATTTCACCTGATAAATTAAATGAAATACGCAAGGAACGTCTGAAAGCCTTAGGATTAGCCTCACAAGCAAGCTATGCAAGCTTTGAGCGAATTCTTGATGAATTGGATCATGCAGAGAAAATCATGAAGCGTGTTGGATGCCCAATCATAAATGTATCCAATAAGGCAGTAGAAGAAACAGCAGGGCTCATTTTAGAAGTACTAAAAAAATAAATTTGTAAAACAATAAAGAAGATTGTGAGCGGATGCTCATATTTGTTTTTTCATAAAGGCTACTTTCGTAAAAGTTTGTTGCTTTTTAGTGCCATTTTTATTTAACTAACTGAGTTGATTGGAGCGGAGGGCACTTCACTCCCCGCGGAAAGCAAGTGCCCGTAGCGGAAATCAATGGGCAAAATTTGAAGGCAAAAAAAACAATATATGCGAAAAGAGCTTTCATAAAAGAGAGGAGCTTTTAATCATGGGGAAATTTGTTTATTTATTTCATGAAGGAAATGGAAATATGAAGGAACTACTAGGAGGAAAAGGTGCAAACCTAGCAGAAATGACGAAAATCGGTTTACCTGTTCCTTATGGATTTACGATTACAACCGAGGCTTGTAATGCCTATTACGAAGCTGGAAAAGCCATTCCTTCTTTAGTAGAACAGCAAACATTAGAAGCTCTAGCTAGTTTAGAAGAAAAAATGGGCAAACGACTAGGAGACGCTGAAAATCCTTTACTCGTTTCTGTCCGTTCAGGTTCTGTTTTCTCGATGCCAGGGATGATGGATACGATCTTAAACCTTGGAATGAACGATGAAACCGTTGTGGGAATGGCAAAATTAACGAATAACGCTCGATTTGCTTATGATTCTTACCGACGTTTCATTCAAATGTTTAGTAATGTTGTTCTTGAAATTGATACGTATTACTTTGAACAATTACTAGAAGAAACTCGTGAACAAAAAGGTTATTCCTCTGACCCTGAATTGACTGCTGAAGATTGGCAGGAAGTCATTGCAGGCTATAAGGAAATTGTCAAAAAACATACGAGAAAAGCATTCCCTCAAGATCCAAAGGAACAGCTTTTCCTTGCGATTAACGCAGTGTTCAATTCTTGGAATAATCAGCGTGCGATTGTTTACCGTCGACTAAATAAGATTCCTGACCATCTTGGTACGGCCGTTAATATTCAAAGCATGGTATTCGGGAATATGGGAGAGGACTCTGGTACAGGTGTTGCGTTTACAAGAAATCCATCGACTGGTGAACACAAACTCTATGGTGAATATTTAATTAATGCCCAAGGAGAAGATGTTGTTGCGGGTATCCGTACTCCGCAGCCGATTGCGACTTTACAGGAAGAAATGCCAGGGGTTTATAAGCAATTTACTGATACATGTCATCAACTAGAACAGCATTATCAAGAAATGCAGGATATTGAATTTACAGTCGAAAGAGGCAAACTATTCATTCTTCAAACACGTAATGGAAAGCGAACTGCACAAGCAGCGATTCGCATTGCCGTTGAGATGGTGGAAGAAGGGATTATTGATAAAAAGACAGCTCTCCTTCGTGTAGATCCTGACCAATTAAATCAGCTTCTTCACCGCCGTATTGATGATTCAGTTACAAAGGAAATTTTAGCAAAAGGATTGCCTGCATCTCCAGGAGCTGCTACTGGGCAAGTCGTGTTTGATGCAGATGAAGCTGAGCAATTAGCAAACGACGGCAAAAAAGTAATCCTTGTTAGACCTGAAACAACACCTGATGATATTCATGGTATTGTAGCTGCTCAAGCAATCTTGACAAGCCGTGGTGGTATGACAAGCCACGCAGCAGTTGTTGCTAGAGGAATGGGGAAAGCATGTATTTGCGGCTGTGAGGCTGTGAAAATTGATTTAAGAGCAAAGCAATTTACTGTTGGCGAAACAGTAGTTAACTATGGAGATATTATTACGATTGACGGTTCTACTGGGGAAATTATTGTTGGGGAAGTCCCAATGATTGACCCAGAACTATCTGAAGAATTCCAGCTCCTGCTTGCATGGGCAGATGAAGAGCGTAAAATTGTTGTTCGTGCTAATGCTGATAATCCAGAAGATGCGAAGAAGGCTTTTGAGTTCGGAGCTGTTGGAGTTGGATTATGTCGTACGGAACATATGTTTATGGATAGCAAGCGAGTACCGATCGTTCAAAAAATGATTTTAGCAGACAACACAAGTGAAAGAATGGAAGCACTTGATGAGCTTCTACCAATGCAGCAAGGAGATTTTGAAGGTATTTTTGAAGCGATGCAAGGTTTCCCAGTCACAATTCGTTTATTAGACCCACCGCTTCATGAATTCATGCCACATAAAGATGAGCTTTTAATTGAAGTGACAAAGCTACAAATACTCGATCCACAATCAAAAGAATTGAAGGAAAAAGAGTTATTGTTGAAAAAGGTGCGTCAATTAGATGAGTACAATCCAATGCTCGGTCTACGTGGCTGTCGTCTTGGATTAATGTACCCAGAAATTTATGAAATGCAAGCAAAAGCTATTTTCTATGCGGCTGCAAAGCTTGCTGAAAGAAATATTGAAGTACAGCCTGAAATCATGATTCCACTTGTTGGTCATGTAAATGAATTAAGACAGATGCGTCAAGTGGTCGTAGAAGCAGCTAACCATGTACAAGAAGAAACAGGAAAAGTGATTGCTTACACGGTTGGAACAATGATTGAGATTCCACGTGCGTGCTTAACAGCGAATGAGATTGCAGAGGAAGCAGATTTCTTCTCATTTGGAACAAATGACTTAACACAAACAACATTTGGCTATAGCCGTGATGATGCGGAAGGTAAGTTCCTTCAAGCCTATGTCGAAAATAAGATTCTTCCGGAAAATCCATTCGCAGCACTTGATCAAACAGGTGTTGGAAAGCTTGTTGAAACTGGAGTGAAGCTAGGAAGGTCGGCAAAACCAAAACTAAAAGTAGGTATTTGCGGGGAGCATGGTGGAGAGAAAAGCTCGATTGAATTCTTCTATAAAACAGGTTTAGACTATGTCAGCTGTTCACCATATCGTGTGCCTCTAGCTCGTTTAGCTGCAGCACAAGCAACGATTCGCCAAGAGCTTAATAAAGAAGAAGTTTATACAACAGCATAAAAAAGTTTGGGGTGCCTCAAAATCGACTTTTCGACATTGAGGCACCCCATTTTCTTTGGGGGCAATATTAAATATCCCTCTTAAAATCCAAATACCTTGTTCCCTGAAAGGTTAATACTCCGTAATCTCCCTCTGCAAGCTGACCATATTCTGCACCAGACAATTGAAGTTCTAAGCGATCGCCACTTTCAAATTCAAAAGTCGTATAGTAAGTTGT
>JAEWIG010000264.1 GCA_023387295.1 Bacillota bacterium
GATAATGGCTTATCATTTAAATTTGCATAAATATTTGTACCAATAATACTCTTTTTTCTAGTAAACGTATCTTGCTTCCTTTTAGCTAAAACGTTAGAAATTTGTTCTTGAATCCATCCAGTATTTAACGTTTGTATGATCCCATTTTTTTTATCTATTTCCAAAAATAATGCCCATGATTTTTCTGCAAGCTCATTCGTTAAGTTTTCAACGTACCAAGAGCCACCTGCAGGATCGACTATTTTTTGTAAATGAGCCTCATTTTTTAAGATTAATTGGGTATTACGCGCGATTCTTTCAGAAAAAGCAGTAGAACTTCCTTCTGGTTCATTAAAAGGACTAACATGAAGATATTGAACTCCACCAATCACCGCAGCAAAAGCCTCATTTCCAGACCGAAGCAAGTTTACATATGGATCGTATGCAGTTTTTGTAAAAGCAGATGTCTCAGCAGATATAATCATTTTTGGGTCTACCGTTTTTGCCCCATAGCTTTCAGTAATTTTCGCCCAAAGCATCCTCACTGCTCGAAGCTTAGCGATTTCCATGAAGAAGTTTGCACCAACAGAAAATTTAAAAACCATGCTCTGTAAAATCGTTTCCAGTTTCATTCCTTTTTTAAGAAGCGTGTCAATGTAGTAAACGCCCGTCGACAATGCAAGAGCAAGCTCTTGTACCGCATTAGCACCAGCATGATGATAAATGCTTGTATTGACGAGAATTGTCCGAAGATGTGGCATACTTTTATTTGCAGATTCTAGAACATCTATCCATTTATCAGAAAGTACTTTATCTAAATCACTTCCATTTATTACTGCTACTGCTAAAGGATCTGAACCGATATAGCCAGAAATCGTTTCATTGTTTGGTAACTTTAACAATGTGTTAAGGATTTCGGTTTGTTTATCTTCAGCATCAATACTAAAAGGATATTTAGAATAAATGCCCTCAATTAGCTGTTCGAACTCATGCAAATCAATATGATCAACAGAAAACGCTAAGGCTGTTTGACCTTTTTCCAGTGCGGTAAGTAGCTTCTCTTTTAGATCTTTTCCCTTTTCCGTTCCTAGTCTTTGGGCAATTCTCCATTCCTGCGTGAGATAACCTAGCGAATTTGTCCCTCTACGAAAATCCGATTGGCCTGGGAATTGTGAAATATGCTTGGGATCAATGTCCACACTTGTATAAAGCGGTTTCAATTGAATGTCTTCATATGTATTTGTTTTGATGGAGTCGAGCGATTTTCCTTTTAAGCTTTCTTCAGCTTTTTGCTTCCAATGATTCAATGTATGCGTCTCAAATGTTTCATTCATCATTTTCTTTAGTGGCATAATAACTGTCGGTGAGACAGCTTTCCCTCCCTTCACAATCAAAAAATCAGTTCCATTTTATAAAAATAATTCCGCCACCTATATATATCATTAGAGCAGAATTGTCTAAAAAATCATACAAATCATACCATTTTTATTTTATTATACATACCAAAAACAAGCAATTATAGGCTCTGTTAAACATGGCTGTTGATTTCCGCTCCAATCAACAGGTGCAGAAATCAATATTATCCTTTAACAGAGCCATAAAATAAAAAGCCTATGGAGCTTGCGTTTAGAAGGTGATTATTTAGAAAGAAATCACAATTCAATGCACAAGCCACATAGGCTTTTTTACGATAAATTTTGTTTTAGCTTTGGTTAATACACAGGAGTATTCTCTTTAGAAATATGTTCTAGAATTTCTTTAATTCGTTGTAGGAATCGTCCACAAACTAGTCCATCTAATACACGGTGATCGAGTGATAAACATAGGTTTACCATATCGCGTACAGCAATCATATTGTTATTCACAATAACTGGGCGTTTAACTATCGATTCAACTTGTAAAATGGCTGCTTGTGGATAATTGATAATTCCCATTGATTGAACTGATCCAAATGAACCAGTGTTATTAACTGTAAACGTGCCACCAGACATTTCATCGGATGTTAATTTTCCTGCACGAACTTTTGCAGCAAACTCTCCAATTTCACGCGCAATGCCCTTAATAGTTTTTTCATCTGCATTTTTAATGACAGGGACAAATAAAGCATCTTCAGTCGCTACTGCAATGGAAATATTAATATCTTTCTTTTGAATTATTTTATCGCCAGCCCACATTGAATTAATTTGTGGAAACTCTTTAAGCGCTTGAGCAACTGCTTTTACGAAGAAAGCAAAAAATGTTAGGTTAAATCCTTCTTTTTTCTTAAACTCGTCTTTAATAGAGTTGCGGTATTCTACTAGGTTTGTCACATCTACTTCTACCATTGTCCATGCATGTGGAATCTCATGTTTACTACGAAGCATATTAGCAGCGATTGCTTTACGAACGCCTGTTACAGGTATCTCGATATCTCCTGACATGACTGGTACATTAGGAGCTGATGCAACTTGTTTTACAGTTGTAGATTCTACTTTTGTTGGAGCTGTTTGTTGTGCTTCCGGTGCCTTTACCCCTTGTTGTACTATTCCAGCAGAACCAGCTACAGGGAAGTTCCCAGACTCAATAAGTTTTGTTAAGTCTTTTCGCGTTATCCGACCGCCAGCACCCGTGCCAGCTACTTGACTTAAATCAATACCGTGTTCTTGAGAAAGTTTTAATACAGCTGGTGAATAACGGACTCCACCTTTACTTACTTCTGCATATGAAGCTTTTGAATGAACTGTCGTCGATTGCGATTGTGCAGCAACTGGAGTATCTGCTTGTTGAGGTTGTGTGGTTTCCTCTGCTTGCTGTCCACCTTCAGTTTCTATTGTAAGGATAACTTCATCGACCTCATAAGTTTCCCCTTCTACAGCGATTATTTCTTTTATGACGCCTTCAAACGAAGACGGTACCTCCGCATTTACTTTATCTGTCATAACCTCTGCAAGTGGATCATATTTATTCACTTTATCGCCAACGGAAACTAACCATTTACTAATTGTACCTTCCGTCACGCTTTCGCCTAATTTGGGCATCTTGATTTGTTCAATTGCCAATGCTCTTCCCTCCTCATTGTCTAGCTCCGGCTCCTAGCCCCTCGAGGTCATAAGTCAATCCATCATGAAGGTAAAGTACAACCTTCACGCTGGCTCGCCTTATGCTTGTCGGGGCTAAGCAGTCGCCTCCGCTTTTCTTAGTACGCTGCTAGTTCTCTCATTGCTTTTTCAACTTTATCTGGGTTGACCATGAAGAATTTTTCCATGGTAGGTGCATAAGGCATTGCAGGTATATCTGGTCCTGCTAGACGCATGATGGGTGCATCTAGCTCAAATAAGCAGTTTTCAGCAATAATAGCTGAAACTTCACTCATGATGCTGCCTTCTTTATTGTCCTCTGTAATCAACAATACTTTTCCCGTTTTTGAAGCCGCTTCAATTATTGCTTCCTTATCAAGCGGATACACTGTTCTTAAATCAAGAATATGGGCAGATATGCCATCACTAGCTAATTTTTCTGCTGCTTGAAGAGCAAAATGAACACATAGACCATATGTAATTATCGTAATGTCTTCCCCTTCACGCTTTACGTCTGCCTTGCCAATTGGTAACACATAATCAGTTTCAGGAACTTCCCCTTTAATTAACCGATAAGCACGTTTATGCTCAAAGAATAAAACAGGATCCTCATCTCGAATCGCAGCTTTTAATAATCCTTTCACATCGTATGGAGTTGAAGGCATGACAATTTTCAAACCTGGTTGATTGGCAAAAATTGCTTCAACTGATTGCGAATGATATAAAGCACCATGTACGCCACCACCATATGGCGCACGAATAACAATTGGACAGTTCCAATCGTTATTGGAACGGTAGCGAATTCTAGCAGCTTCTGAAATAATTTGATTCACAGCAGGCATAATGAAATCAGCAAATTGCATTTCAGCAATTGGGCGCATTCCGTACATAGCAGCGCCAATACCTACTCCAGCGATTGCTGATTCAGCAAGTGGTGTATCAATGACACGTTCTTCACCAAATTGATCATAAAGCCCTTGTGTAGCTTTAAACACTCCACCTTTTTTTCCTACGTCTTCCCCTAATACAAAAACTCTCGGGTCCTTTTCCATTTCTTCACGAATTGCCATTGTAACCGCATCAATATAAGAAATTACAGCCATGTTTCTTCCCCCTTACTATTCGGCATAGACATATTTCATTGCATGTTCTGGTTCAGCATATGGCGCATTTTCAGCGTAATCCGTAGCTTCATTAACAATTCCCATCACACGATCATTAATCTCTTTTTCTTTTGCCTCATTCAAAAGTCCATTATCTTTCAGATAATCTCCAAAAGTAATAATTGGATCTTTCGCCTTTGCCTCTGCAACTTCATCACGATCACGATAACTACGATCATCATCATCAGATGAATGTGGTGTAAGGCGGTAAGAAACTGTTTCTACAAGTGTCGGTCCATCTCCCCGTCTTCCTCTATCAGCAGCTTCTTTAACTGCTTTGTATACTTCAAGTGGGTCATTTCCATCCACAGTTATTCCCGGCATCCCATAACCAATCGCACGATCTGATACATTTTCACATGCTAATTGCTTTTCAATTGGAACCGAAATCGCATATTTATTATTTTCACACATAAACACAACAGGTAGCTTATGAACCCCTGCAAAATTTGCGCCTTCATGAAAATCACCCTGGTTGGATGATCCTTCACCAAAAGTAACAAACGTTACGAGGTCTTTACCTTCCATTCTTCCGGCTAATGCAACACCAACAGCATGTGGTACTTGTGTAGTAACAGGAGATGAGCCTGTCACAATTCGATTTTTCTTTTGACCAAAATGTCCTGGCATTTGGCGTCCACCTGAGTTCGGATCCTCAGCTTTAGCAAATGCAGAAAGCATTAGTTCTTTTGCAGTCATCCCAAACGTTAAGACAACACCCATATCACGGTAATATGGGAGGACGTAATCCTTTTCTTTATCAAGCGCAAAAGCAGCACCAACTTGAGCAGCCTCTTGCCCTTGACATGAAATAACGAAAGGGATTTTTCCTGCTCGGTTTAAAAGCCACATCCGCTCATCGATTCGACGGGCCAAAAGCATGGTTTCATACATTTCTAA
>JAEWIG010000151.1 GCA_023387295.1 Bacillota bacterium
ATAGATAGGTGAACGTAAGCATGATGACCAAGTAAAAGGTTCATTTGGCTTTAATGCCACTGCCTTAATTTCTAATAAACTTTCTGCGATTTTTACTTTCATTTTCATTTTGCCTCCCATGCTTGTCTAAACTGGTTGTAACTTTCTAATGGATTTAGTGATTTTGTTATTGGTCGGCCAACTACAATCGCAGATACGCCTTCTGATTTTGCAAATTGTGGTGTTGCTACTCGCTTTTGATCCTCGGCATCATCAGTCGATAGACGGATTCCTGGGGAAACGGTTAAGAACTCTTTTCCGAGAATGTTACGAATTGCTTTTACTTCATGTGTCGAGCAAACAACGCCATCTAAAGAAGCGCTTTTTGCCAGGTTCGCATAATGGAGTACTGATTCTTCTAATGATACTTGAATAAGCTGTTCTGCTTTCATTTGCTCTTCTGATGTACTTGTCAACTGAGTAACGGCTACACAGGCTGCACGGTTTTTTCCTGATTCCGTTCCTACCGTTAAGCCCTCAAGTGCTGCTTCCATCATTTCCTTTCCACCTGCAGCATGTACAGTAACAAGATCACAGCCGATTCTAGCTAGGCCCTTCATTGCGCTTTTTACTGTATTAGGAATATCATGTAGCTTTAAATCTAGAAAAATATCATGACCTTTTTCCTTCAGCTCATAAACAATACTAGGACCTTCTTGATAGAAAAGCTCCATACCAATTTTTAAAAATAGTTCTTCTCCATCAAAGTGGTTTAAAAACTGGATAACTTCTATTTTATTTGCAAAATCTAACGCAATGATCGGTGTTGTTTTCAAAGACTTTTCCAGCTCCTTCCTCTACATTCAGATATATGATCAAAGCCTAATTTTCTAACAAGCTCAGGCAGTTCGTCAATAATTGTTGGACAAACAAATGGGTCAACAAAGTTCGCCGTCCCTACTGCTACCGCACTTGCCCCAGCATAATAATATTCAATAACATCCTCAGCAGTTTGAATGCCGCCCATACCAATAATCGGTAAATCCACTTGCTGACTTACCTCGTAAATCATTCTAATCGCAACAGGTTTAATCGCTGGACCTGAGAGACCACCCGATTTATTTGCTAAGATTGGCTTCCCTGTTTTTAAATCTAACCTCATACCAAGCAAAGTATTTATCATTGTTAATCCATCTGCACCACCAGCTTCAACAGCCTTTGCCATCTCAACTATATTCGTTACATTTGGTGATAATTTGACATAGACCGGTACTTCGGAAACCTCTTTAACCTTCTTCGTTAAATTTTTCGCCACTTCAGGAATTGTTCCGAAGGCAATACCACCTGTTTTTACATTGGGACAAGATATATTTAACTCTAATGCATGAACATTTTGTACACGCGAAATTTCTTTTGCCACTTCGATATAGTCTTCTTCTTGGGAACCTGCAACATTTGCAATGATCGGAACGTTAAATTGGTCCAACCATGAAAGCTCCTCATTTATTACTTTCTCTAAGCCAGGATTTTGTAAGCCAATCGCATTCAGCATCCCAGCATTCGTTTCCGCAACGCGTGGAGTTGGATTTCCAAAACGTGGCTCCAGCGTAGTTGCTTTGATCATAATCGCTCCAAGTAAACTTAAATCATAGAGCTGACTAAATTCTCTACCGAAACCAAAACAACCTGAAGCTGGCATCACTGGGTTTTTCAGTTCTAAACCTGGTAAGCTTATATGTAAAGATTTCATAGCTTTACCTCCCCTGCTTTAAAGACTGGTCCATCACTACATACCTTTTTATAGGTTTGTCCTGATGAATCATCTGCCGTATGGCATACACAAGCGAAGCAAGCCCCTATACCACAGGCCATTCTTTCCTCTAATGATAGGTATACCTTTTTATCGGAATATGCCTTTTCCAGTGCTGAAAGCATCGGTGTTGGACCGCATGAATATAGAATATCGAATGTAATTTTTTCATTTTCAATAATATTTGTGACAAAGCCTTGTTGTCCGTATGTACCATCTGCCGTTGCAATATAAGTTTCACCTAGACTTGCGAATAAATCTTCATAAAAAACTGCCGTTTTTGACTGAAACCCAAGAACATGAACGACATTAATTCCTCGTTTTACTAGCTGCTTTGATAACTCATATAAAGGAGGAACACCAATTCCACCGCCAACAAGCAAGGCAGTTTCCCCTTCTAGTGCCTCATTAACTGGAAAACCATGTCCTAGAGGTCCCATTACATCCACTGTATCTCCCGGGTTTTTCTGGGAAAGCATTGTCGTCCCTCTGCCGTCTGTACGATAAATACAAGTGAATTGATTTTTATCCTTTTCGATTTTGGCAATACTAATCGGTCTTCTAAGAAGAGGGTCGATGCCATCCGAAACTTTTATATGCACAAATTGACCAGGTTCATTCATTTCGCGAACAAGCTCACCTTTCAGGGTGAGCTCGTAAATATCCTCTGCAATTTCCATTTGTGAAACGACTTCACATAATTCTTTTTTTATCATGCCAAAACCACATCCTCGTTGTTTGCATTGCCCATCGCTTCAGTTGAAAAACTAATCGATTCAATAACTTGAAGGATAGCATAAGCAGTGTCTAATGAAGTTAAACAAGGGATTCCATTTTCAACCGCTTCACGACGAATATGGAAACCGTCAGTCTCTTTTTGTTTACCATTTGTAAATGTATTAATAATCATTTGTACATTTCCGTTCCTAATAACTTCTAACAGATTTGGCCCGTCGGAATCAATTTTATCAACAATCTTCACTTGTATACCAGCCTTTCGTAAAAACTGAGCAGTTCCACGAGTTGCCATTAATTTATATCCGATTGCCGTAAAACGTCTTGCTAAATGTAATGATTCTTCCTTATCCTTATCAGCAATTGTTAATAATACAGTTCCATACGGTTGAATTTGAATTCCAGAAG
>JAEWIG010000163.1 GCA_023387295.1 Bacillota bacterium
ATAGAAATTTGCTTACTTGCAGGTAAAATTATGCTTCAATGTGGAGCGGAAACATATCGGGTAGAAGATACAATGACAAGGATGGCAGCTGCATTTGGCTATCAACAAACGCATAGTTATGTCGTACCTACAGGAATCTTTTTTTCGATCGATGGGACCGAGCCATCGAAATTTTTTCGAATTGTGGAACGAACGACAGATTTATATAAAGTTACATTAGTAAATGGAGTTTCTCGAAAAATTAGTAATGGTGAACTAAATTTAAAAGAAGCAATGACGAATCTCCACGAGATAGAAAAGGCTGATTTTACATTTCCAATTTATCAGCAAATTTTTGCGGCTTCCATTGCTAGTGGGTGCTTTTTATTAATGTTTCTTGGTCAGTGGAAGGATTTTATTCCAGCCTTCATTGCTGGTGGACTAGGATATGTATGTTTCATTTATATTCACCGTGTTCTTAGAATCAGATTTTTTTCTGAATTTTTGGCTTCCCTTGTGATCGGAATTATTGCATTTATATTTGTTTCTTTAGGTATAGGTATACAATTTGATAAAATTGTCATTGGCTCTGTTATGCCACTTGTACCTGGATTATTAATAACAAATGCGGTTAGGGATTTAATGGCTGGTCATTTAGTTTCCGGCTTAGCTAAAGGAGCAGATGCATTTTTAACTGCGTCCGCGATTGGAGCAGGAATTGCGGTTGTTGTTGGGTTTTTCTAAAGAATGACTGTTGGAGGTAATGAGTTAAATGCTTACTCATTTATTTACAAGTTTTGTTGCCACTGCATGCTTCGGGGTATTGTTTAATGCTCCTAAAAAGTCAATATTAAAATGTGGTTTTGTCGGGATGATTGGCTGGTTAGTTTATTTTTTGTTAGTGAATAAGCAATTTGATGCTGTTGTAGCTTCACTAATTGCATCCTCAATGATTGCTGTCATAAGCTTGTTTTTTGCTAGAATGTATAAAACACCAGTAATTATTTTTAGTGTATCTGGTATCATTCCCCTTGTGCCAGGAGGGTTAGCGTATGATGCCATGCGCCATTTTGTCGAGAATGATTATAATACTGCAATCCAGCTTGCTGCAAAAGCATTCATGATATCGGGGGCTATAGCAGCGGGACTTGTTGTATCAGAAGTTTTGTACCAAATATTCTTCAAGCTAAAACCGAAAAAACAAGAGTTATGATTGAAAAAACTGCTGTTTTCCACCACAGCAGTTTTTTCTTTTACACATTCTGTATGTTTCTTTTTCCATCAATTCATGAAAGATGATAAATAAATATAGAAGAAAGAAGAAATAATATCACATGTAAGTCAATTTACAAGAAAAGAGGGAAAGTAATGACAGTAGGTACTCAAGTTAAACAAACGATTGCAGGACTTAAAAGTGCTCAAGCAAGTTTTGAAACGTTTGCCCTAGCAACAGATAACCAATCTGCAAAACAGATATACCAAACTGCAGCACAGCAAACGCAAAGCATCATTGACAGCATCGTACCTCGTCTGCAAGAAATTCAGCAGGAAGAGCCGCAATACAATCAATAAAAATAAATTAATATGGTTGGCTTTTTTGCCAACCTCTTTATTACTTATTTGCAATAAAATCTCCGATAAGGTGGATATCATGACCGTTATTTCAAATGTAAAACAATGCTTATCAACCATTAAGGGAATAGAGGCTCAGTTATCAAGTTTAGCATTAAACGCTCAAAATGAAGAAGCGCAGCGTATTTTCCATGAAATGATGACTGTCATGAATGAAGTGAAGAAAGATTTACAGGTTCGTGTAAATGACATCATATTGGAAGAACCCCAATATAAGCCGTGAGGTGATGAATATGGCAGAGTGGATCCATATTATTATTCGCTCTTTATTGTTCCTTTTCATTTTATTTATTTTGACAAAAGTGCTAGGAAAGAAACAGATTTCCCAACTTACATTCTTTGAATATATATCAGGCATTACGATTGGTGGTATTTCCGGAGAAGTTATAATGGGTCTCGAAAATAATATATGGCATGGAATTTTGGCGATTTTTATCTTTGGATTCATAACATTTATCGTTGGCTATGTTTCTCTAAAAAGTAATAGCTTCCGTGACTTTGTAGAAGGGAAAGGAACCATTTTTATAAAGGATGGAAAAATACTTGAAGATAATTTAAAAAAGGAAAAATATTCAACGGATGAGCTTACAAGCCTTCTTCGAAAAAATGCGGTATTTAATGTTGCTGATGTAGAATTTGCGATGTTGGAACAAACTGGCGATTTAAGTATTCTGTTAAAAAAAGAGGTTAGACCGTTAACACCAAAAGACATGAATATGAACGTTGGAAATGATACCGTACCACAAACTGTCATTCGTGACGGTGAAATTGTATACAATTCACTTGCAGCAGCAGGTAAAACGAGAAAATGGCTGGATATAGAGTTAGATAAGCTCAACGTGACGATTGATAATGTTTTTTTTGCACAAGTCGATGCATATGGTGATCTCTTTGTTGATCTGTATGACGATAAAATTAACGTTCCAACACCTCAAACACGTCCTCTCTTAATGGCCATGCTAAAAAAATGTCAGGCTGATTTAGAGATTTTTGAATTGGAAACAGAAAGTGAAGAAGCGAAAAAGATGTATCATAAAAATGCGGATAAGGTGAGTGAAGTTATAAAAATTTTAAGTCCATATTTGAATCATTAAAAACAATCCCATCATACTAATGAAATGTTGTTTAATCAGTAACTACTAAGCTCTTCGATTAACTAAGGGAATGGGCAGATGAAACTGAGAAAGATAAGATTTGTTCATTCCTCTTCTAATACATCATCCTCAAATGAATCAGGATAAATGAACCATTAAAGTACTTAATCTAGTAAAAAAGTATTGTAAAATACTATTTATTTTACAAAAAAGGATAAAGGGTGGGAGAGATTGAAATCTTTTTGTAATATTACTAACATAGTCCTGTTAAGATTAGATGATATAATCCTTAATAGAAAATATGAGACATTCATTTTGATGTAAATTAAATAAGAGAAACATAAAAACATAGAAAGTATTATATTGGAAAAGTATACATATGTCGTTAAAAAACAACTAGAGTTAACAATCGGAAGGCAGGGAATCTGTGTGAAAAAGAAGCTAGTCATTTTAAATACAACATTAATGCTGGGATTAGGTAGTGCATTTTCTAGCCCGTCTATAGAAGCGAAAACTTTAAATAACCAAAAGGTGGATATTCAGAATCAGCGTTCATCTATTCAATCAAGCATTTCAAAGGCAGAGCAGCAATTAAATGCTGTTTTAGAGGAGCTTGCAAAATTAAATGCTCAAATTAAACGTGTTGACCAAGCGGTTATTGATAATAACAAGCTAATGAGCAAAACTGAAAAGGATATTAAAAACACAAATGATGAAGTCGAGAAGTTAAAGACTGAAATTACTATTATTCAAGAAAGAATTGATAAGCGTACTGAGATTTTAAAACAGCGCGCACAAGTATTCCAAGAGAATAACACATCGATTGGCTATATTGAAGTATTACTAGGTGCTACAAGCTTTCGTGATTTTATTGAAAGAGTAGGTGCAGTTACACAAATCGTTGAGGCTGACCAAGAAATAATTAAACAACATGATGCAGATAAGAAAGAGCTAGAAGAAAAACAACAGACTGTAGAAAAAAAGCTTGCAGATTTACAAGATTTGAAAGCAGAGCTTGAAGAAATGCGTACAGTTATGGATGAGCAAAAAAAGCAAAATGATGAATTAAAAAAGCAACTTGAAGGAAAGCGACAAGAGCTTGCTTCATTAAATAATGAATTAAAAATGAAGGATAGCACACTTGCTGCGAAGGAAAGAGAGATTCAAAATAGAATTGAACAGAGTTTAAAAGCTCCACAAGGAGAAAATTCAATTCCAGTATCTGGAGGGGGGAGTTCTTCATCAGGAAGCAACTCATCTTCACAAACTCCAAGTAATGGTAATAATGTATCTTCACCAAGCGCTACGATAAATAAAATTATCAATGCAGGATACAAATACATTGGTAACTCTGTTTATGTTTTTGGTGGCGGAAGAACAGAATATGATATCGCAAATGGAAGATTTGATTGTTCTGGTTATGTAGCTTGGGCGTTTGCTCAAGGTGGAGTTAAATTACCAGCTAGTACTTCAGGATTAAGAACAAAAGGAACTAAAGTATCTTATAGTAATGCTAAGCCTGGTGATTTAGTTTTCTTTGACACATACAAGAAAGATGGACACGTTGGTATTTATATGGGTGGTGGTAAATTCATCGGTTCTCAAAATTCAACTGGTGTAGCCATCGCAAATATGAATAGTGGTTATTGGAAAAACCACTTTAATGGTCATGTTCGTCGTATTATCAACTAAGCGGTTATCCTCATATAATAGTAAACCTGATCTCTAAATATAGGGGTCAGGTTTATTTTTATTTTAAATTTTTAGAATATTATTGAAATTAAAGATAGGAATATGCTAATCTTTAATCAACGATAGAATGGAACGGTGTTTCGTAATAACAAACAGATAAAGAAACACATGTATAGTCAAATTTTAAAAAGGAGGTAAGTAGGATGACGATATATATGAAAGTAGGGAAACTGCAAGTTGCACAAGCCTTATACGAATTTATTAATAATGAAGCACTTCAAAAAAGCGGTGTGGAGAAGGACTTTTTTTGGGAAGGCTTTGAACAGCTAATCCATGATTTAACGCCGATAAATAAGCAATTACTAAGAGAAAGAAATGTACTACAAAATCAGATTCATAAGTGGCATCGAGAGCATAAAGAATTTGATATGGCAAAATACAAGGTATTTTTGGAGGAAATTGGCTATCTTGAGGAAGAAGGCGAAGATTTTAAAATTCTTACTGATCAAGTAGATGATGAGATTGCGATTCAAGCAGGACCACAGTTAGTTGTCCCTGTTAATAATGAACGGTATGCATTAAATGCAGCTAATGCACGTTGGGGTAGTCTTTATGATGCTCTTTATGGTA
>JAEWIG010000236.1 GCA_023387295.1 Bacillota bacterium
GCTTGAACTCTCTTATGTTGTGCAAAAATAATAACTCTGTCCTCATAAGTTTCGATTCGTTGTTTTTTTACCCCAACACCATAAATCTCTTGATTGACACGGTTATAGAGATGAGCAAGATCTTTTCGTAATGAATTTTGGAAGTATGTTGAAATATTGGACATAATTATATCCCCTATTCACTATATTAAACAAAGATAATTTGAAAGTCAATTATATTATCTGAAAATTCTTACTTGACAAAATATTAACAAGGCTATTACACTACAAATCAATTCGATCTATTTTTGTGCATTATTTCAAACTCATGGTTAATAACTTAAGAGTGCTATCTTTTTTCGTATATCCTCAATAATTGGATTGAGTGTTTCTACTAGGGACCGTAAATTCCTAACTACGAAAGGGATTTCTTACGTTTTACTTTCGTAGGGAACCATTCGCATAGGAATTTTTTTATTGAACTCAATAAGTTGTCTTTCAGCGAATATATTATTTTACGCAAGTATTTCTAGGAGGTTTTATTATGCGGCAAATAAATTTAATTGTGAATGGAAATGCCAGTTCTGTAACTTGTCCCCCTACTAAAACATTACTAGATGTATTAAGAGAGGATTTTGGTCTAACGGCTAGTAAAGAATGCTGTGGTAAGGGTGAGTGTGGATCATGCTCTGTACTTCTTAACGGAAAGGTCATTTGTTCCTGTCTCGTTCTTGTTGGCCAAATACAGAATCTAGAAATAACAACATGTGAAGGTGTCGGACTTACCTCTAATATGGATGTTATCCAACAATCTTTTGTTACAAAGGGTGCAACGCAATGTGGCTATTGTACGCCAGGAATAATTGTTTCAGCAAGGGCTTTCCTTAATGAAATAAACTACGTTCCAACAGTCGAAGAAATAAAGACAGCTTTAGGCGGTAATCTATGTCGCTGTACTGGATATACGAAGATCATTCAAGCCATTCAAGCTGCAGCAGCTAAAGAACAGATAAATAAGAAGGTATTAACGTAATGGTCGCCTCCGCTATTCTCCTTGCAGCAGGTCAATCAACTCGAATGGGTAGTTTGAAAGGCTTATTACCGTGGGGAGAAAAGACACTTTTCGAGCACCAGCTTCTAACACTCGTACAATCCCCAATTACTGAGATTGTTGTAGTTGTTGGATACCAAGCTGAACAATTTATAAAAATTGCACAGCATTACCCCGTAAGAATTATTCATAATAAAAACTATCATCTAGGAAAATGTTCCTCTATTATTACTGGCTTACAAGCAGTACAAAGTCGTCCTGAAATGATCTTAATTTCTGCGATTGATCAACCAGCCGAAGCTGGAGTTATTCAACAGCTTATACTCTCACTTCTTGACTATCCAATTGCGATTCCTATCATGAACGGAAAAAGAGGCCACCCCATTCTATTCTCGGAAAAACTTTTCACTGAATTACTAACGATTACAGAGGAAACAAAAGGCTTACGAAATATTATACAAAAATACCAAAATCAACTTGTTGAGGTTCCAGTGCACAGTCCACTTATTCAACTAAATTTAAATACACCTCATGACTATTTAGGAGCAAAAGATCGATTTCATCCTTTAAGTGATTTAAGGAGGTTTCAATAAAATGCTAGTTTCTGAAATGAATGTCATAACCCCTAGTAATGTACAAGAATGTCTCTCCTTTTTAGAAAAAAACGAAACAAATTGTAAATTAATCGCAGGTGGATCTGATGCGGTTGTTCGAATGAAGGAAGGAAAATGGAAGCCTGATACCTGGATTAACATTATGCGTTTAAATGAATTACGCCAAATCACTGAAAAGAAAGATGGCATTTATATTGGTGCATTATCAACCCATACAGATATTATTCATTCCTCCCTTTTACAGAAGAAAGCAAATGTACTTGTTGAGGCAGCGCGAGAAATTGGTGCCATTCAAATTCAAAATATCGGAACGATTGGTGGAAATTTAGGAACCGCCTCCCCTGCAGGAGATACGATTCCAGCATTATTTGTCCTTAGTGCCATTCTAGAGCTTAGCTCTCTCAAAAGTAAACGACTCGTTCCGATTGAAGATTTTTTCTTAGGACCAGGTAAAACAGTCTTAAAGAAAAATGAAATGATTACGAATATTATTATCCATCCACAAGACGAAAATGAGATTAGTATTTTTGAAAAGCTAGGTCCAAGAAAAGCACAATCTATTTCAATTGTAAATGTGGCTATTTCACTAATGATGGGAGAAGGTCGACAGTGCATTAGCGGAAAAATCGCCTTCGGTTCTGTAGCTCCTACGATTATTCGTGCAAAAAAATGTGAAAAATTATTAACCCTCCATCCATTAACAGATGACTGTATTCAAAACATTGCTCATGTAGCCTGGAAAGAGGTCATGCCAATTACAGATGTAAGAGCAACGGCAAATTATCGTCGTGACATGGCAAGTGCATTGCTAGAGCGCGGGCTTTATCGTTTGATGAGGAGGTGGGAAGAAAAATGAATACTCACAAAGAGAAGACAATGAAATGGATCGGGAAAAGAGTAGAAAGAATCGATGGTCCTGAAAAAGTAACAGGTGAATTGAAGTATATGACTGATATGCAGTTTGAAAACATGGTTTGGGGTAAGGTTTTACGCTCTGCCTATCCTCACGCCAAAATAAAACAAATAAATATTGAAAAAGCACAACAACTGCAGGGAGTCATTTGCGTTCTAACACATGAAGACATCCCTGGATTTAATGGCTTTGGAATTGTGATTCCTGACCAACCCGTACTTTGCTCTAATATTGTCCGATGCACTGGGGATGCCATTGCGTTAGTTGCGGCTGAGACAGAAGAAATTGCGGCGCAAGCCCTTTCACTAATCGATGTTGTTTACGAGCCTTTAGAGGTTGTAAGTGATGCAGAACAGGCAATGACACCATCCGCTCTTCAACTACATCCTGATGGGAATATTCATAGTCATGTAAAAATTAATAATGGTGATACAGAAAAAGCCTTTAAAGAGGCAGATATCATCGTTGAAAACACCTTCTACTCCCCTAGACAAATGCATGCATTTATTGAAACTGAAGGCGGTTGGGGGATGATGGACCCTGACGGTTATATTACGATTTATTGTCCTGGTCAGTACGCCCATCGCGATCGCATGCAAATTGCTCGAGCTTTAGCTTATAATCCAGAGCGCATTCGCGTTGTTTCCTCTCCAGTCGGCGGCGCATTTGGCGGAAAAGATGAGATTACGGTGCAAATATATCTTGCCCTTCTCGCAATGAACACAAATGGAAGACCTGTGAAAATTCATTTAAGTCGTGAAGAGTCCGTCATCGCAGGTATAAAAAGACATCCCTTTAAAGTACAAATGAAAACAGCAGCAAAAAAAGATGGGACATTACTAGCAAATGAAGTAAGAGCTGTTGCAGATACAGGTGCTTACGCTTCTCTTGGAGGTGCTGTGATTGCCTTATCCATCGAGCACTCGTGTGGACCGTATAAAATCCCAAATGTGAATCTTGAAGGATTTTGTGTATACACAAATAACGGAATTGCTGGTGCCTTTAGAGGCTTCGGAGTCAACCAAGTATGTATGGGAATTGAAACTCACTTGGACATGATCGCCGAAAAACTTGAAATAGACCCTATCGAACTTCGGAAAAAAAATGTCTATCACCAAGGAGATGTTTCAAGTTTAGGTCATGTCATTAACTCAAGTGTTGGGA
>JAEWIG010000253.1 GCA_023387295.1 Bacillota bacterium
CAATCAGCAGGTGCAGGTGCTGCAGGACAGTATGGTACTGAATTTGCTAGTGAAACGAATGCACAAGAAGTAAAACAACAAAACCAACAAGCTGAAGCAAAAAAAGCCCAAAACTCTGGGCAACAAAAACAATAATGTAATCAAAGGCGCTCTTCATACGAAAGAGTGCCTTTTTTATGCCGCTTCCGTTTTTCTATTTTCGACAAAACTTCTATTTTCTTTACATAAGTAGTCAAAGGAATGGTAACGATATGGGCGAATACATATTAATCGGAGAGTAAAATGGGACGGTGACAATGGTGAAAAATTTTAATTATTTAGTAGCTGAGCAAATGCAAACAATGGATAAGTTGTTATATTTACAAGGTGAGCTTGAGCGTTGTTTAGAAATGGAAGAGGAGCTTCATTCACTTCAAAATGATTCGAAACTTGAAAGCATCCAACTCAAAATTACATCGATAAAACAAGAGCTAAAGGATATACAGCAATTATTTGAGGAGCAAACGGAAGAGGTTATTCGTTCGTATCAAGAAGTTATTTAACAGAATACATCTTTTAAAATGGAGAGAATTTCTGTTAAAATTTAAAATTATACAATTTTTCTTTCAGCCATTGTCGAAATTTCAATGGCTCTTTGTTTTAAATTGTTCCCGAAACCGTTATAATAATAAAATATAGAATAATTAGCCCGGGAAGACGAAAGTAGGGGAGAATGAATGGCCGTACCCATAGAAGGAGAACCAGTACAGATACATAGCTACAAACATAATGGGCACATCCATCGCGTCTGGGAGGAGACAACGGTATTAAAAGGGACACAAAACTTAGTAATTGGAGGAAATGACCGGACTATTGTCACAGAATCAGACGGTAGAACATGGATAACGCGAGAGCCAGCAATTTGTTATTTCCATTCTCAGCAATGGTTTAATGTAATTGGGATGATTCGGGAAGACGGAATATATTACTATTGCAATTTAAGTTCTCCTTTTATTTATGATGGAGAGGCTGTCAAGTATATTGATTATGATCTCGATATTAAAGTATTTCCAGATATGACCTTCAATTTACTAGATGAGGATGAATATGATAGGCATCGACAAGAAATGAAATATCCAGAGCCAATAGACCGGATCCTTAAATCCAATGTCAATCAATTAATCCAATGGATTCGTCAAAGAAAGGGCCCTTTTGCACCAGATTTCATTGATATCTGGTATGAACGATACTTAACATACAGACGCTAAGGGGATGTATATCCCAAGTATAGAAGCCTGTTGATTTTTTACTATCAACAGGCATTTATATGTTTATCGATCTATCGATACTCATATACATTTTGAGGAGGAATACAAGTTGAGCAGCATTAGGCGCTACATGAAATTTGTTAAACCATACAAGTTTCAAATTATTGCAACTATTATTATTGGGATTATAAAATTTGTGATTCCACTCATGGTTCCGTTGTTAATCAAATTTATTATTGATGATATCGTTGGCAATACTAGTATGAATACAGAGGACAAAACGAATAACTTATTAATCATAATGGGAATTATGCTTGCATTGTTCGTTGTTGTTCGACCACCGATTGAATATTATCGCCAGTATTTTGCTCAATGGGTTGGAAGCAAAATTTTATATGATATTCGTGATAAACTATTTACCCATATACAAAAGCTTAGCTTCAAGTATTACTCTAATACGAGATCGGGAGAAGTTATTTCAAGAATTATTAATGATGTTGAGCAAACAAAGAACTTTGTTATTTCAGGCTTAATGAATCTATGGCTTGATGCTGCTACAATTGTTATTGCCGTTATCATTATGCTAAATATGGATATTACACTTACAATTGTGTCATTAGTTTTATTCCCTTTTTATGCTTTTTCGATAAAATACTTCTTCGGGAATTTAAGAAAGTTAACGAGAGCACGTTCACAGGCGCTTGCTGAAGTACAGGGCTATCTACATGAACGTGTCCAGGGAATGGCAATCATTAAAAGCTTTGCCATTGAAGACTATGAACAAACCCAATTTGATAAAAATAATGATAATTTTTTAAAAAAAGCAATCGATCATACGAAATGGAATGCAAAGGCTTTTGCCGTTGTCAACACGGTCACAGATATTGCACCATTACTTGTTATTGGTTATGCGGGCTATCAGGTGATCAATGGCAGTCTAACACTCGGAACGATGATGGCTTTTATCGCTTATATTGATAAGCTCTATGCTCCGCTTAGAAGACTAGTGAATTCATCAACAACCTTAACTCAATCAATTGCATCAATGGATCGCGTTTTTGAGCTGATGGATGAAAAATATGATATTGATGATAAACCTGATGCCATTGAATGTAAAAATGTGCACGGAGATATTCATTTTGACGATGTTAGCTTTGCTTATAATGAAAAAGAAAATCTTGTTCTTAAAAATATTTCTCTCAATGTTAAAAAAGGGGAGACAATCGCTTTAGTTGGGATGAGCGGCGGAGGAAAATCATCTTTAGTTGGATTAATTCCACGCTTCTATGATGTCACAAAAGGGAGGATTCTTTTAGATGGACGAGATATTCGTTCATTTAAGGTCCGAACGTTAAGAGATAAAATCGGTATGGTTCTGCAGGATAATATTCTATTTAGTGAATCTGTTAAAACAAATATTCTTCTAGGAAAGCCAAATGCAACAGATGAAGAAGTGATTGAAGCAGCTAAAGCGGCGAATGCTCACGAGTTCATCATGAATTTGCCTAATGGCTATGATACAAGGGTCGGTGAACGCGGCGTTAAGCTTTCGGGGGGACAGAAGCAACGAGTAGCGATTGCGAGAATCTTTTTGAAGAACCCACCAATTCTAATTTTAGATGAGGCAACATCTGCACTAGATCTAGAAAGTGAGCATTTAATCCAAGAATCACTTGAGGAGCTTGCTAGAGACCGAACGACTTTCATTGTTGCTCATAGATTATCAACGATCACGCATGCTGATCGAATTATTATGATCGAGCACGGTGAAATAACAGAATCAGGTTCTCATGAGGAATTAATGAACAAACAAGGTAATTACTATAATCTATTTCAAGTGCAACAGCTTGACCATAAAGGCTAACTCCATAAAAAGGGGTTAGCTTTTTTATATAGAGTCTTTCTACTTTCGACGTTAATCAGTTATAAAAATGAGGAAAATCAAAAGAAAATGTCATGTTATATCAAAGAATGTCTAAATATCTGAATATTTTTATGATTCAGAAAAATAGCTAGACTTATACTTTCTTTTTTCGTAAAATGAGGTAAAGAATTAGGAAATAAGATAGAGCAAGTTTCAGAATAGAGACGTTTTGGAAAGGAGTATCTTTGTGACACAAACTCCGGTTTTAGATGTTAAACAATTAAGAACATCGTTTTTCTCAAGCGATGGAGAAATTCCTGCGGTAGATGAAGTAAGCTTTTCAGTGAATAAAGGGGAAATACTGGGAATAGTAGGGGAATCAGGCTGCGGAAAGAGTGTAACATCTTTATCCATTATGAAGCTAATTCCACAGCCACCTGGAAAAATTGTCGGGGGAGAAATTTTACTCAACGGTGAAAATATAGTTTCCTACACTGAGAAAAGAATGCGCGAAATAAGAGGAAATGAAATTGCAATGATTTTTCAGGAGCCGATGACTTCGCTAAATCCATTATTTACGATTGGTAATCAATTAATTGAAGGAATTACGATACATAAAAAAATTGGGAAAAAAGCCGCGTTTCAACAAGCTGTTGATATGCTCCAACTGGTTGGCTTACCGCGTGCTAATGAAATTATGAGGGAATATCCGCACCAGCTTTCTGGTGGAATGAGACAAAGGGTTATGATTGCGATGGCTTTATCATGCCATCCTCGATTATTGATTGCTGACGAACCTACAACCGCTCTCGATGTGACAATCCAAGCCCAAATTCTATCGTTAATGAAAGAGCTTAATGAAAAGCTTGAGACCGCTATTATTATGATTACTCATGACCTTGGAGTTGTAGCTGAGGTATGTGAACGAGTCATTGTTATGTACGCTGGGAAAATCGTAGAAGAAGCACCTGTTCGTGAGCTTTTTAAAAATCCGAAGCATCCTTATACAATTGGTCTTCTTCAATCAGTCCCAGATATACGTGACACGAAAGAGCGCCTATATTCGATACCAGGAAATGTCCCGAAGCCAGGTTTAATTACTACAGGCTGCCGATTTGCAGCACGATGCGAATTTGTTCACGACAAATGTCTAGTTGAAAATCCACCATTGTATCAGATCGAGCAGGAGGAGCATTATGTTCGCTGCTTCTTGCATCAATCTGGAGGTGAAAAACATGACTGAAGTATTACTTGAGGTTAAGGGCTTAAAGAAATATTTTCCAATCACTGGTGGTTTATTTGGCAAGAAAACGGGCGAAGTAAAAGCAGTCGATGATATTAGTTTTTTTGTTAAAAAAGGAGAAACTTTAGGAATTGTCGGTGAATCTGGGTGTGGGAAATCGACAACAGGCAGAATGCTCATGAGATTAATTGAACCTAGTGATGGAAACATAGTTTTTCAAGGCAAAGAATTAACAACATTAAATGATGCAGAAATGCGAAAGATGCGCAAGGATATGCAAATGGTTTTTCAAGACCCTTTTGCCTCGTTAAATCCAAGGCATACTGTTGAGCAAATCTTGGAAGAACCGTTAATTGTTCACGGAATAAGCAATAAAGCTGAACGAAAACAGAAAGTAAGAGAAATGTTAGAGGTTGTGGGCTTAAGTAGCTATCATGCGAAAAGATACCCTCATCAATTTAGTGGTGGGCAAAGGCAACGAATAGGAATCGCAAGAGCATTAATGACAAGGCCGAAGCTCATTATAGCTGATGAACCTGTGTCAGCCTTAGATGTTTCCATACAGTCTCAGGTATTGAACTTACTAGAAGATTTACAAAGAGAGTTTCAGTTAACCTATATTTTTATTGCTCATGATTTAGGAGTTGTTAAACATATAAGTGATCGAGTAGGGGTCATGTATCTTGGTAGATTAGTAGAGATAACAACGGCAAAACAATTATATAATAAACCACTTCATCCATATACAAAGGCGCTATTAAATGCTGTTCCAATTCCAGATCCAGATTTAAAGAAAACAAGGGAGCTATTAACTGGAGATATTCCAAGTCCGGCAAATCCTCCAGAGGGGTGTGCATTCCATACGAGATGTAAAGAATGTATGGATATATGTAAAACAATTAGACCACTATTAAAAGAAACCAAGCCGGGTCATTTTGCAGCTTGTCACTTGTATGAGTAGATTCGCTGCATTATTGATAAAAAATGAAACTGCATCTCTATGAAGGTGCAAAACAAAGAACAAGGGGGAAGACAATGAGAAAACGAAGTGGCCTATTATTATTAATCTTTGCGTTCATTTTATCGCTAGCACTGGTTGGATGTAATAATTCAACTACTGCTCCAGAAGAAAATGAAAGCGATAATAATGAAAAGGAAACAGAACAAGGTACTAAAGTAGAGGAAAATGAAACTTCTGGTGGAACGCTAGTATTTGGTCGTGGGGGAGACTCTACGTCATTGGATCCAGCCGCTACTACGGAGGGTGAGGCATTTAAGGTTACTCAAAACTTGTTCGAAACGTTGATTAGTTTCGGACCACAGGATACCGAAATTGAGCCAGGACTAGCGACGGAGTGGGAGCCTAGTGCCGACGGATTGAAGCATACATTAAAGCTGCGCCAAGGAGTTAAATTCCATGATGGGACAGATTTTAATGCCGATGCAGTCGTCTTTAACTTTGAACGTTGGAAAGCAGGAAATGCAGAGCAGTTCTATTATTACAATTCTCAATTTGGTGACAAAATCAAGGAAGTAAAGGCACTGGATGAATATACAGTTGAATTTACATTAAACCAAGTGATTGCGCCGTTTTATAAAAATTTAGCCATGTCACCATTCGGTATTGCTAGCCCAGCTGCGATTGAGAAATTTGGCGATAAGTTTATTGAAAATCCAGTTGGAACAGGACCGTTTGTTTTTAAAGAGTGGAAGCGAAACGACAGAATTACGATTGTGAAGAATGAAAACTATTGGCAGGAAGGTCTACCAAAACTAGACTCTGTTATTTTCCGTTCGATTCCGGAAAACTCAGCTCGCTTAAATGCACTTTCTGCAGGAGAAGTTGATCTCATTGATGGTGTGAACTTTAGTGATGTGCCAGTCATTGAAGGAAATGCCGATTTACAAGTGTTTAACCGTCCTTCTATGAATATTGCTTATGTCGGGTTAACGAATACTCGAGGACCTTTACAAAATAAGCTTGTCCGTCAAGCACTTAATCATGCTGTTGATAAGCAAGCTTTAATCGAAGCGTTTTATGCTGGTGCTGCAGAGCCAGCGAAAAACCCAATGCCTCCAGTGATCGCTGGATATAATGACGATGTAGTTGATTACGATTACAATCCTGAGAAAGCGAAAGAGCTATTGAAGGAAGCAGGCTTTGAAAACGGTTTTGAAATGGAACTTTGGGCAATGCCAGTTCCTAGACCATATATGCCTGATGGACAAAAGGTTGCTGAAGCTCTGCAAGCAAACTTTGAAGCCATTGGTGTAAAAGCAAAAATTGTTAGCTATGAATGGGGAACTTATTTAGATAAAGCGAAGGACGGCGAAGCTGATACATTCCTGCTTGGCTGGACAGGAGACAATGGAGACGCAGATAACTTCTTATATGTACTTTTAGATGAAGATGCAATTGGCTCCAATAACTATGCTTACTATAAGAACTCTGAAGTACATGATCTATTAATAAAGGCTCAATCAAGTACTGATGAAGCAGAGCGTGAAAAGCTTTATAAAGAAGCACAGCTTATTATTAAAGATGATGCACCATGGATTCCACTTGTTCACTCTCAGCCTGTTTTAGCAGGGAAAGCGGATATTACGGGATACTTAGCACACCCAACAGGCTCAGAATCACTTGAAAATGTAGCATTTAAATAAAACAATTAATAGAAAGGGGAGTTTATATAGGAACTCCCTTTTCTATTAAAAAATTTACATGTAATAAATAGAAACCTCTAACGAAGGAAAAGAGAGGTGTAAGCATGGTTTCATATACGGTTAGACGGATTTTTTCATTAATACCTGTTCTGCTAGGTTTATCTTTAATCGTGTTTTTCATGATTCGAGCGATTCCAGGGAATCCTGCTCAAATCATATTAGGGCAATTAGCGACAAAGGAAGCGATTGAAGAATTAACGATACAGCTTGGTTTAGATCAGCCTTGGTATGTGCAATATTTCAATTATTTAGGGGGGCTGCTTACGGGAGATTTAGGAGAATCGATTCGGACTAAGTCGGCAATAAGCGGGGAAATCTGGCCTTACTTAGCAGCTACCATTGAGCTTTCATTCTGTGCCATGATGATTGCGATTTTTATTGGTGTAAATGCTGGAATTATCAGTGCGTGGTTCCAAAACTCATGGTTTGACTATATTGCAATGGTATTTGCATTAGTCGGAGTCTCTATGCCAATTTTTTGGCTAGGATTAATGGAGCAGTGGATTTTTGCCATTAATCTTGATTGGTTTCCAACATCGGGAAGAGAAGAAGTAAGGAATCCGGTTACAGCCATTACTAACATTTATATGATTGATACGCTCATTCAAGGGCGAACAGACCAGTTCTGGATAGTCGTAAAACACTTAGTTTTACCAAGCTTTGCGTTAGCTACTATTCCGATGGCTATTATTGCGAGAATTACTCGTTCAACGATGTTAGAAGTAATGAGATCTGATTTTGTTCGTACAGCTAGAGCGAAGGGGTTAAGGATGTTTTGGGTTGTGTACAAGCACTCCTTGAAAAATGCCATTATACCTGTTTTAACGATTATTGGTTTACAGACTGGCCTTCTTTTAGGAGGAGCGATTTTAACAGAGACCATTTTTAGCTGGCCGGGAATTGGCCGTTATATTTATGACGCGATCAATTATCGAGATTATCCAGTTATTCAATCAGGCATATTAGTGATTGCCTTCATTTTTGTCATGATTAATTTAATTGTTGATTTACTTTATGCTGTTATTGACCCACGAATTAAATATGACTAGGAAAGGGGAATTTTTTGCTTGGAACTTTCAACGAATAAAAAAATGCAGCCACCGATTGTCCAGGAAGAAGAAAAAGCCATTTCCCCTTGGCTAGACGCGTGGAGAAGCTTTCGGAAAAATAAATTAGCCGTGATTGGAACAATCATTGTCCTTTTCTTTATTTTGTTAGCTATTTTTGCTCCTCTTATTGCGCCATATGGTTATAAAGAGCAAGTACTTACGAAGAGATTATTAGCTCCATCAAGTGAGCATTGGTTTGGCACGGATGATTTCGGAAGAGATATCCTATCAAGAGTGATTTATGGCGCGAGAATTTCACTATGGGTAGGTTTTTTAGCAGTTGTAGGGTCTATTGTTGTTGGATGTTTCTTAGGGATATTAGCTGGCTATTACGGCAAGTGGGTAGATGCGATTATTTCTCGGATTTTTGACATCATGCTTGCATTTCCTAGTATTTTGCTAGCGATTGCCATCGTAGCTGTTCTCGGTCCTTCGTTAAAAAATGCTCTCATTGCAATTGCTATTATTAACATTCCGAACTTCGGCAGACTTATAAGATCGAGGGTGTTAAGCGTAAAACAGGAGGAATATATCGTTGCAGCAAAGGCTGTCGGTATGAGCAATAATCGAATATTATTTAGGCATGTTTTGCCCAATAGTATGGCTCCGATTATTGTTCAAGGAACTCTTGCGATTGCAACAGCTATCATTGAAGCTGCTGCATTAGGATTTATTGGGTTGGGAGCGACGGCACCAGAACCTGAGTGGGGGAAGATGCTTTCAGATGCAAGGCCATTCTTAATGCAAGCTCCTTGGACGATGATCTTTCCTGGTATAGCTATCATGCTAACTGTTCTAGGCTTTAACTTAATGGGAGATGGTTTAAGAGATGCGCTAGATCCAAGGATGAAGAATTAACATGAATGCCAAAGCTATTCGACGAATCAATAAAAAAAGCAGCTGACTATCAGCTGCTTTTATTCATCAATCTCAACTTTACTTGATTTTTTATGGTATGTTTGAAAGCTTGTAATCAGTTTATCAAGATGCTCTACCTGCTCATCATAATCGATAATCGCTGAAATGATTTGTGTTGTATGAGTTAACGTTGCCTCATCTGTTATTTTCGCTTCTCTTAGCTTAGAAAAGAAGAGTTGAGCAAGTTCTTTACGATTTAAATGAATATCCCCTTCTTCAAAGGTGACTTGTGGCCGGACTTTACCGATAAACTTTAACATGACATGCTCATGGTAGTGGATAAGGCAGTCGAGCTGCTGCTGAACGGTGTTTTGGAAATCAGGTGGCAGTTCTTGCAGGTTGTTTTCAAAGCGATGCAGTTTTCTTAATGTTTCTAGTGATCTTTTTACGGTTGAAATCATTTGCCTGTAAATGACAAGTTTTCTTGATTTAGCCCACGTCTCCCTCTTAAAATAGTTTCGCTCTTCCTTAAACATTGAATATAAAAGGTCAAGATTTCTAACAGAGGCCTTCATTTTGCTAATGTCATTTTTTAACAATTTATGCTCGGACGCATGTCTGATTGTAAGTCTAATCCATTTCGTCGTTTCTTCCGTAATGCCTGATATTTCAAGGTAAAGCTTTTTTTCATATTTAGGTGGTAAAAATACAAGGTTTACGATAAAAGCAGAAAGTACTCCTAGCATAATCGTAGAAAAACGAATCAGTGCAAATTGAAAGAAAGTATCACCTGGTGTCTCCATAATAACGAGCATAGTTACGAGTGATAAGGAAATGGTATTTTCAATTTTTAGTTTTAAGTTAATCGTTATCACGATGATCGCAGCGAGCCCGATGAAAAAGATATCATTACCAAATGTTATTACAAATAAAACAGCAGTAACTGCCCCAATAATATTCCCTTGAATTTGCTCAATTATGGATAAAAATGATCGATAAATCGTAGGCTGTAATGCAAATATTGCCGCAATGGCTGCGAAAACAGGCGATGGTAGATGAAATAAATTTGCTAAAAATAATGATAAAATAATTGCGATTCCCGTTTTTAGTATGCGGGCACCTAGTTTCATACAGATATTTTTCCTTTCCTGCAGAAGAAGGTACTTCTGGTCGTTATTTATGTACTATACAAGGATATGAAAAGAAGTACAATGGCTAAAAATAAAATTTTGCTAGTAGAGAGCGAGAGATGGATAGTATATGAAGTATTTATGTGGACTTTATCGCTCATACATTAATTTAGAAAGGAGCGAAAAATACGCTCCTTCTAAATATTGAATGACTGGACAGGTTTTTTAAATAAGAATTATGCGTTTTTTAATTGTTCAAAAGCATTTTCAACGGCGTGAAGGGTTGCCTGAATATCGTCTTCAGTGTGAGCAATCGTTACGAACCAAGCCTCGTATTTAGATGGAGCAAGATTAATTCCTTGATTTAGCATAAGCTTGAAGAATTTTGCAAACATCTCACCATCAGTGTTTTCAGCTTGTTCATAATTGACGACCACTTCATCAGTAAAGTATACCGTTAATGCTCCTTTTAAGCGGTTAATCGTAATCGGTATATTAAATTTTTGAGCAGCTGCTTTAATGCCATCCTCTAAGATTGCGCCTAGTTTGTCAAGATATTCGTATACGCCCTCTTGCTTTAATACCTCTAAGCAAGCAATACCAGCTAAAATAGATGCCGGATTTCCTGCCATCGTTCCGGCTTGATAAGCTGGACCTAAAGGAGCTACATGTTCCATAATTTCTTTCTTGCCGCCGTATGCTCCGATTGGTAAACCTCCACCAATAATTTTCCCCATTGCCGTTAAATCAGGTGTAACTCCTAGTAAATCTTGAGCTCCTCCATACATGAAGCGGAAAGCTGTAATTACTTCGTCATATATTACAAGTGCACCGGCAGCATGAGTTAATTCATTAACTTGTTCTAGAAAGCCAGGTTTTGGTTCAACGATACCAAAGTTACCAACAATCGGCTCAACGAGAACTGCTGCAATTTGGTCACCCCATTTTTCTAAAGCTTCCTTAAATGGTTCGATATCATTAAATGGTACAGTAATGACCTCTTGAGCAATGCTCTTAGGAACACCAGCAGAATCAGGAGTTCCTAAAGTAGATGGTCCAGAGCCAGCAGCAACGAGAACAAGATCTGAGTGACCATGGTAACAGCCAGCAAACTTAATGATTTTATCTCTACCAGTGTAAGCACGCGCAACTCGGATCGTTGTCATGACTGCCTCTGTACCTGAGTTGACGAAGCGAACTTTTTCTAAATTAGGCATTGCATCCTTAAGCATTTCAGCAAATTTCACTTCATGAGGTGTAGGTGTTCCATAAAGGAAACCAGTTTCTGCCGCCCTTTTAATCGCCTCAGTAATATGGGGGTGAGCATGCCCAGTGATAATTGGTCCGTAAGCAGCTAAATAATCGATATATTGATTCCCGTCTACATCCCAGAAATAAGCTCCTTGTGCTCGTTCCATTACAACAGGCGCTCCGCCTCCAACTGCTTTATAGGAACGAGATGGACTATTTACACCTCCAACAATATGTTCAAGCGCTTGTTTATGTATGCGTTCTGAATTAGTAAATTGCATAATATCCTCCTTCAAAAATGAAAATAGAATGTTAAATCAAAGATTATTTTATCATGTTTAATCGTTTGAATGGTTCGATTAATAATTGCGACTATTTTGTTTGCTATATCCAATGTGCTAGCTAAGCTTGTCATACATGGTTTGAAAAAAGCGTATAGATAAAGAAAGTCCATTGGAAAGAGGGAGAGGCATGGTTTTTTATTTTTCCCTTGTAGCTATCGTTATTTGTATCGTTATGAGCTTGCGTACTTTATTTTTACCACATCGGGTAAAAGGAAAAAAGGTTTCATTCGAGAACTTTGTATATTTAACTTCTATTTATGTTACTGTTATGATTGGATTTGGATTAATATATATTTTACTTGAGCTTAGAGGGTATTCTGTTTTTATAGACGAAGTGATGGGAATGGAAGATAGCTTTGTTAATCAACTAGAGACAGGGTTTTATTTCAGTGCGGTTACTCTTTTTTCAGTTGGGTATGGAGATATCGCTCCCATTGGGATTGGGCGGATAATTGCTGTTGTTGAAGCATTGATTGGCTATACGATTCCCGCTGCATTTGTGTTCAGAGCAGTGTATGAAATGGAAAAAAAGCTCTAATTTGAAACGATTTCGAGTTAGAAAAGTTGTTTTTAAGGATTAGATTGGTTAGGCTTATAGATAAATAATGGTAAATTGATTCTTGGCAAAATAGGAGAATAGCTAAGTGGAAATTATGTCAAGGTGATTCGATTTTGTTTTGGAGGGGAACATATGGGAGTTAAGGTAGGAGAACTTGTACCAGATATTACACTTGAAGCAAGTAATGGCGAAACAATTAAACTGTCGGATTATCGCGGGAAAAATATTGTGCTTTATTTTTATCCAAAGGATATGACACCTGGTTGTACAACACAAGCCTGCGATTTTAGAGACCATCATGAAAGTTTCTCGGATTTAAATGCCATTATTTTAGGCGTAAGCACGGATCCTTTAAGCAGACATGAGAAATTCATTGAGAAACACGGCTTACCATTTATTTTGCTTGCAGATGAAGAGCATAAAGCCGCTGAAGCATTCGATGTTTGGAAGCCTAAGAAAATGTTTGGAAAAGAATTTTTGGGTGACGAGCGCTCAACCTTCATTATTGATAAGGACGGTAAGCTAGTGAAGGAATGGCGAAAAGTGAAAGTGAAAGGGCATGTGGAGGAAGCACTGAATTTCATTAAAGAGAAAATGGTATAATTAGCGACGTTTTAGGACAGTCTAGCCTATTTTTCTAATTCAAGGCTTTTGTCCATTCGTTTAAACAAGTTTTGAATATCATTTTATTAGGGCATACCTCCTCAGATATTTTTGAAAACGAATCTAAATGGATTCGTTTTTTTCTGTAAAAAAGCTCATTACGAGGCAAATATGAAAAGACTCTTAAAAGATAATGAAAAAACCGCTTTTTAGTTTTTAAATATAAACATGGTACATATATTAAAACAAGAATAACTTAAATGATAGGAGTGAGATATTCTTTTTAGGTAATTGAGTTTGTTATGTTGACAAAAGTGACAATTAATTAGTACACTATTTATAAAGATTATAAAATAAGAATTCTTTTTAGGAAAGAGGTGCATGGCGGTGGCACACGTACAATTAAAAGAAGCGCTGGATACATTAAAAGAAACCGGAGTTCGGATAACACCACAGCGTCATGCGATACTTGAATATTTAATAAACTCAATGTCACACCCGACAGCAGATGATATTTATAAAGCGTTGGAAGGTAAGTTTCCTAATATGAGTGTGGCTACAGTTTACAATAATTTACGAGTATTTCGTGAAGTGGGCCTGGTAAAAGAACTTACGTACGGAGATTCATCAAGCCGTTTTGATTTTATTACAACCCATCATTATCATGTTATTTGTGAAAAATGTGGTAAAATCGTCGACTTTCATTACCCTGGACTTGATGAAGTTGAACACTTAGCATCACATGTGACTGGTTTTAAAATTAGTCATCATCGGATGGAGATTTACGGAACCTGTCCAGACTGTGCTAGTTTAGAAGCTCATTAATTTCAACTGTTTCACATAAAGCTGTTAGCGAAAATGCTGACAGCTTTATTTTGTTTAAAAAACTCGGCGGTATAATTCGCCGAGTTTTTTAATCCGAAGGTGGTTGCGCTTTTCTATTTCACTTTTTTATTGTATTTTTCATCGAACTCTTTGCCTTCAAGATTTTGATCGAGAGTGAGCGGTTCGTTACAGTACATGCATATATCTACACGACCAAGAATTTTCGTATGCTTACCACAATTCGGACAAACAACCTGAACTGTTTTAGTTGACAGCATCCCTATCCAAAAATACACTCCTGTACTAGCAATAATAAAGAGTAAACCAAAAAGCATAAATATTGTCATGAGAATAGGGGAATTTCTAAAGAAGATACCTATATACATTACAAAGAAACCAACAAATATTAAACTAAGGGCAAAGGTTCTAATCTTATTAATTTTACTCGAAGTTTTTGCCATTCTTTTCCCTCCTAATGGATAACTATACCATACCATTAGCTAGAATATAAAAAGAAAGTTTCATTATATGAACCTTTTCAAATTCTTAAGAAGGATAATTCGAAAAAATTGTCGAAGTTATATTTCATTGCAAATTTCGGGCGTGATCTGCCCTTTAATAAAAAACTTATTAAAATTTAATGGAGGAATCGACAATGATGGATGACATTCTCCGTCCTATTTATCAGGAACGAGCAAGCCAGGCAAATACGCTCGGTGTATTGATAATAGAAAAAAGAGAAAACGACATACCAGCAACAGATACGTTTGATGTAATCCTTCTTGTAATAGTAAGGAATGGTGACTCATCGGTAGCTGTAAAGCATTATACATATGGTGACAAAAAAGCTGCTCTGCATATTGTAACCGACCAACAATTAAAGGAATGGTTATTACTCGGCTCAAATAAGAAAATTTTTGATTGGTTGTATAATGGAAAAATCACCTTCGATAGGAATGAATATATTCATGCGATAAAAACGGAATTGAAAGAGTTCCCGTTTAATGGTCGTAAATTAAAGATGGGATTAGAGTTTGCAAAATTAATTAGACGTTATATGGACGGGCGAGTATTCTTTGAAAATGGGCATTACCTTGATACCTACAATCATATTGTTCATTCACTTCATCATCTTGCTAGACTAGCTATTATTGAAAATGGGTTTCATCCAGAAGTTACTGTTTGGCAGCAAGTGAAGCAAATTGAACCAGAAATAATAAAATTATACGAGGAATTGGTCCTAAGTAATGAGCCTTTGGAAAAAAGATTAGAATTGTTGTTTTTGGCAAGTGAGTTTTTAATCCATTCAAAAATGAAGAGTGGTGTAGAGCACCTTGTCAGTATCCTTGCAGAAAAAGACATTTGGTCTATTCAAGAAATCATGAGTCATGAAGAGTTGAGACTTTATTCGGTTGATTTAGAGATGCTGCTTGAATATTTAATAGAAAAGAAGGTAATTGAAGTTATTAAGGAAGAAACGAAAGGACAAGGTATATTTCATCGCTATTATCGAGTCGGAAAAAATTATTGTAAAAAAACATTAAAACCTATTGACCTTTAATTTTATTCTTGGTATATTAATATCCGTCGCTACGAAATGACTGTAATATTAACAAGTAGCTGACGGATTCAAACAAAAAAAGTGTTGACATAAAAAGCAACACATGTTATATTAGAAAAGTCGCTTCTGAGCGATCGGGTGAAAAACAGCTTACTTAAAATGATAACAGATTGGATGAAAGAGCCTTGCTCCTGCGCCGTAGCATACCCGAGGAT
>JAEWIG010000319.1 GCA_023387295.1 Bacillota bacterium
GTAACTGCATCTAATTTTATTTCGGCTTCTCCATTGTTTGTTTTGAGTTCAATTTCATAAATCATCCGACCATCTTCATCATCACGATCAATTTCGACTACTTTACCATTCACTTCTTTTTCTGCAATTTCGATTGCTTTTTCAGAAGTAATATAGTTGTTTTGAGTAGCATTTGATTCTTTGATGATGTTCATTTTGTAATCATCGTCTTGTTTATCTTCTTTATAAGTTAGAATTTCTCCTGTAACTGCATCGATATCAAAATCGTATTCAGTATCTACAGTATCAATTTCAACTTCATAATAGTAATGACCATGTTCACTTTCTAATTCAACCTTTTCAACAGTTCCTTTTACCTTCGTTAAAGCAATGTTTACAGCTTCATCACTAGAGATGATATTTTTTTCTTTACTTGTTTGTTGTAGATTTACTGTAGGAATATCATTGTTTGCAGCTCCGACTGCGAATGCTCCACCTAAAATGACAGCTGCAGATACAGCTCCGATAATTAATTTGTTTTTCATCATGTATCTCCTCCATCTTCCTGTTCTTTGCTACATTTACAGTGTATCCTTCATTCATTAGAGGAAACGGATAGAAAGATTAGAATTTGATGAGAAAATTAATTTTAACTTTAATCATCCCAAGTTATTGTCAATATGGCCCCTGTGATTGCATCGATTTGAACAATTGCTTCCTTATCATCAGGAGTATCAATTTCAACTAAATAAAAGATAAGATTATCCTCTTCTTCTAAATCAACATCATTGATTGACCCATTTATTTCCTTTAATGCAATTTGACCTGCTTCTTCTTCAGTTATTTTTGCAACGGCTTCTTTATCCTTTTCCACCTTACGAAAGAGAACTTTTCCCGTATTAGCATCAACTTTTAAAACGGTTTTTTGTTCATTCTCCAAAATAATCGCTTTATACAAACTCTGACCCTTTTCATTTATCTTTTTAAAGAAAAGTAATTCTCCTGGTGTTTCAGAGAGTATAGCTGATTTTATTTCTTCTTCAGTTAGCTGTTTAGGGTTTGCTGGCTCTTGTTTCGAAATGCTTTCTTCTGGAAGTGCATCCTTTTCAATTTTAGAAAAAGATACAATCTCTCCACGCTGAGCATCAAGCTTTATTTCATAGAGAATTTCGCTTCTGTTCATTTCAATAATATATTGTTCATCTTTAAGCTCGATGTTCGTTACCTTACCTCCTTTATAGCGTTCTTCAACAAGCTGTTGTGCCTCTTGTTGAGATAAGGTTTCCGCAGCTGGATTTAATGAAGGCCCCCATTTTTGAAAGCCGAAAAAGAGAAAGATAATTGTAATTACACTGATGATTATCCATTTGATACTGTTCTTTCTCACTTCTCACACCTCCGATATGACATATGTTCATTTTCCTATAAAAAAATGAGAATTCGCTGAGAAAAACAAGAAAAAAATAATTATGTCGATTGCGTTCAGATTTATTATCGAAATCCAAATCAATATCAGCACTTTCCTACCATTTTGCTAAATAAAGTGTAACTGTTGTGCCTTCTCGCTCCTGACTCTTTAATATGAGCTCCACATTAATCGCATCTGCAATATCCTTTGCAAGGGAAAGGCCTAAGCCTGAGCCTCCACTCTTACGACTCCGCGCCTCATCTACACGGTAAAACCGGTCAAAAATCTTGGGCAAGTCACGCTCAGGTATTCCGATCCCGCGGTCTATGATGCGTATACATACTTTATTATTCTCTAGCCCTGCTGCAACGATAATCTTTTCGTCGCTATACTTCCTTGCGTTATCTAGAAAAATAAATAGGAGCTGCTTCAGCTTTGACTCGTCTGTCTGAATGATTAGGGTAGAGCAATCATCTAGCTCAAGCGTAATAGGACGATTATATGCCGTTTCAAATGCATTTACTGTTTGTTTTAGAAATTCAGCTAAATGCACATTCCTTATTTCGAGATTCCATTGCTCATTGTGCTTTGCGAGCAATAGAAGCTGCTCTGTCAGCTCTCTCATCCGTATCGCTTCAGAATGGATTGCCTCTACTGATTCATGAAATAGCTCAGGTTCCTGTAATCCTCTTCTTTTTAAAAGACTTGCGTAGCTTTCAATCACGGTTAATGGCGTTTTAAGTTCGTGCGATGCATTCGAAACAAATTGCTTTTGCTTTTCAAAATTCGCCTCAAGTAAATCAATCATATGATTAAAGGTATCACCCATTTGAGAAAGCTCGTCTCTCGACTTTCCTTCGAAAGGGAGATGTTTAAATTGTCCGCTTTCCTTAATTTCACTCATCGTTTTTATCATGGAAGTGATGGGGTTTAACACTAAATTGCTCAGTAAACGGCTTGAAATGAAAACAGGAATAATGGCTATAAAGGTAACAAGGATTAAAACGAGTCTCAACGAATGTAAATTATTTATCGCCGGTTCAATACTCTTTGTTACCTGTAAATTTGCTACATTGCCATCAGGAAGGATGATAGGGATAGAATTAAAAGCATAAACACGGTTATGAAGGACGATTTTTTCATTTATCTCACCCGAATAATATTCAGCTTTTAATGAACTTAAATCTTTTTCATTCAAGGAAGTGACTGGTGTATTTAATCCATCTTCCCGGACAATTCGAATCATTCCTTCAATCGGAAGATAAGAACGAAGAAGCTTTGTTTCGTCAATCGTGCCTAATGACTCATTGAATACATCCGCTGCTTTTTTGCTTTCTTCTCTAGCTATTGTTAACTCGCTGCCAATAATTAAATGATTAAATAAATAATAAATAGTCACATTCATCAGTATTAGTAGAGCTGTGAATAGGACAGCAGTATAGAGGTTAATTTTATTTCGTAGCTTCATCTTGCTTCCTTCAGCATATAACCCACACCACGAATAGTATGAATTAAAGATGGTTTTTCAGGACTATCAATTTTTTTCCTCACATAACGAATATATACATCGACAACATTTGTATCACCTAAAAAGTCATAACCCCATACAGCCTCTAATATCTGTTCTCGATTTAATACTTGTTGTTTATTCACAAGCAGGTAAACAAGTAAATCGTATTCTCTCGGCGTTAATTCAATTTCGTTTTCTCCACGAATGACCTCACGAGTCTTTTCGTTTACCTTTAAATCGGCAATTGTGAGCCATTCATCGTCTAAAGATTTAATTTGCTCTACTTGTTTCATTCTTAAAGCAACTCGGACTCTTGCCAACAACTCCTCTATCTGAAATGGCTTCGTTATGTAATCATTTGCACCTAAATCGAGACCAGAGACTTTATCTTCAACCGATCCTTTTGCTGTTAATAATAAGACAGGAGTGGAATTATCATTTGCTCTAATTCTACGCAGTATTTCGATTCCACTTAATCCAGGCAGCATCACATCTAATAAAATTAGATCCCAGTTTTTTGATCGATATAATTCTAACGCCTTTATACCGTCCAAAGCCTTTGTAACAGAATAGCCTTCATATTCAAGCTCTATCTCCAATAGCCTTGCAATTTTTTCTTCATCTTCGACAACTAAAATCGATTCACTTTTCAAGTAAATTCCTCCCATTATGGATGAATGATTTTACATCAAGATTAGCAGAATTATTCAATGAATTCATTATTTAACTGTCAACTAAAAGATCATTTTTTTCCCATTCATTTATTTTACACAGGAAAAAAATGATAAGGCTTTAAAATCAACATGTCCAACATTTACAGTGAAATAATTAAATTTAACTTCGCAAACTATAGTCAACTCCTTAGAAGGAGGAGGAAAATATAAATGAACACAGAGGATTATAACCGTGCGCTTTTTTACACACACCATTCCGAATGGGATAATTTGTTGATTTTAATGGTAAGAACGAAAGATCAATTTCTCTCAAAAAAAATCGAGCATTTCCTTCACGCATATTCATTCGAAAATGATTACTCCGTCATTCAAAAGCAGTTGTATTCTTTACTCAGGTACATCGATCATGCCAATGAACTGTCTTTTGAAAGAATCTCGAATACACAATACAAGCTTACTTAACAAACCTTTTTAAGAATTCTACCAATAAAAAAACACGGTCTGTATAAAATGGACCGTGTTTTAAATAAATATACCCTCATTTCCGGTGATAATTCATTATTATTTATTCATTTTTTCATTAACAATAGCCATGAAGTTTTCTTCAATTTCCACTAATTTTCGTTTCGATTCACTCAAGGATGACCCTGTTACCCCAAAGTAAAATTTTATCTTTGGCTCTGTACCAGATGGTCTTAGGCAAATCCATGTTCCATCTTCAAAGGAATACTTAATTACGTTAGATTTTGGCAATTTAATCGCTGTTTCTTTCCCGTTTATTTCCATTCGAACTTGCGACAAGTAATCTTCAATCGCAATTGTCTTCAGAAAGCCTAACTGTTTAATTGGATTTTTTCTAAATGAGTCTAGTGTCTGTTGAATGATTTCAGTTCCCGCTTTCCCTTTTAAGGTTAAGGAACGAAGACCCTCTTGGAAGTAGCCATATTGTTCATATAATGATAAAAGGGCATCATACAATGTCATATTCTTTTTCTTATAATAAGCAGCGACTTCAACGGCTAATAGCGCTGCTTGAACAGCATCTTTATCTCGAGCAAAATCACCAATTAAATAGCCATAGCTTTCCTCATAACCAAATAAAAATTGATACTCTCCAGTATGTTCAAATTCCTTTATTTTTTCGGCAATAAATTTAAAACCTGTTAAAACATCCATTGTTTCAACGCCAAAGGATTCCGCAATTTGTTTACCTAATTCAGAGGTAACAATTGTTTTTAACATTACTCCATTGTGTGGGAGCGTATTTTTTAGTTTTTTCTCAGTCAGAATATAGTGAAGTAAGAGAGCTCCTGTCTGATTCCCCGTCAGTAATTCATATTCTCCAAGCTCATTTTTCACTGCAATTCCTAACCGATCGGCATCAGGATCTGTCGCAATTAAAATATCGGCATTTTTTTCCTTTCCCACTTTAATGGCTAATTCAAATGCCGATTTTTCCTCAGGATTTGGGCTTTTTACAGTCGAGAATTCCGGATCTGGGAGCTCTTGTTCAGCCACGACATGAACATTTGTATAATTCAACGCTTGTAGTGCATTTCTTACCGGTTTATTTGCAGTTCCATGCAAGGGACTGAACACAATAGAAAGATCCACTTCCTGCCCTAAAGAGGGATTCTCAGAAATCGTAACAAGTTGTTCTAAATAGGCTTTATCGACCTCTTCGCCAATCATTTTTATTAATCCTGTTTCTTTAAGAATCTCTTCATCCTTTACCTCAAGTAAAAGTTCATTTTCAATTTCATTTACCTTTGAAATAACAACATCTGCACTTTTAGGTGGAAGCTGGGCACCGTCTGCACCATAAACTTTGTACCCGTTATATTCTGGTGGATTATGACTTGCCGTTATGACAATCCCAGAAAATGCATTTAAGTATCGAACAGCAAAAGACAATTCAGGTGTTGGTCGTAATTCATCAAACACATACGTTTGAATTCCTTTGGTTGCTAATGTTTTGGCTGCTTCCATTGCGAACTCTGGCGACATATGCCTAGAATCATAAGCGATAACAACACCCTGTTTCTTTGCTTCTAATCCATTTTCTTCTATGTAAGCAGCAAGCCCTGCAGAGGCTTTACGCACCGTATAAATGTTCATTCGATTCGTTCCAGCACCAATTTCTCCGCGCATTCCGCCCGTGCCAAATTCTAAGTTCTTATAAAAAGCATCCTCAAGTTTTGTTTCATCTTTTTGTTGAAGTTGCAGTTCCTTCATCAGTTCACTATTTAAGCCTTCAAAATGAAGCCATTGTTCAGCTTTTGTTTTCCAACTCACAATAACCCTCCTAAGTAGTTGCATACTCTCTTTATTATTCAATATTTCTCTTCGTTTTTCCATTAATTATTGCATATTACTAAACGAAAGTGAAAAGTGAGTTCCCTTCTTCCAATTATTAATATATATTTGAAGAAAAGAAATGAATGAATGTCAAAATTATGACGAATCTAAGAAAAATCTAGTAAGTATGATTAAGTTAATTTACAAAATAACGGATGTAGTCCATAATTTTCATAGTATTTACTAGAAAATCGAAAAGCTAAACTTGGTCGATTTTCTAGCATTAAGGAGCTAAGTATGGAAAAAACAAAAAAGGACAATCGCGAATCATTGTTATTTATTTCATGGGCAGCATCTGTCATCGCCTTGTTTGGCAGTTTGTACTTTTCTGAGATCCGGCAATATGAACCATGTACACTTTGCTGGTACCAAAGAATTTTAATGTATCCGTTCGTTGTCCTATTAGGAATGGCCATTGTGCGAAAAGATTATCGCATCAGTATTTATTCCATGGTATTATCAGCAATTGGTGGATGTATCTCTCTTTACCATTATTTAATCCAAAAAGTGCCTTTTTTTGCAGACCATGCGGCTTCTTGTGGAAGAATCCCTTGTACAGGTCAATATATTAATTGGCTTGGATTTATTTCAATTCCATTTCTTGCATTAATCGCATTTATCATAATCTTTGTTTGTAGCTTTTTATTATGGAAAAAATCAAAGGAGGCAGCATAAGATGAAAAAAATAATTATCTTTCTTGCCATTATCATTGCCCTTTTTATAGCTTTAGGACTCGTAACCAAAATGCAAAATGAAAAGAAGGTTTCAGAAGAAAATCCATATGGAAAAGATACCCTTAATCCTGAAACAGTAGCACTGCTTGATGACCCTAATTACCAAAATATTATTAAACCTGAAGACTTAGAGCAGAAATTAAAAAACAAAGAAGATGTAACAGTTTACTTTTTCAGCCCAACTTGCGGTCCTTGCAGAAATACCACACCGATTGTATCACCACTTACAAAAAACATGAATGTTAATCTCGTTATGTATAATATCCTTGAATTTGAAGATGGCTGGGACCGTTACGGAATTGAACAAACACCAACGATTGTTCAGTATCGCGAAGGAAAAGAAGTTAATCGAATTGTAGGCTATCAAGACAAGGAAGTATTTGAAAGTTGGTTTGAGGAAAATAGTAAATAAGAAACATAAGGGGCTGTCCGATAAGTGCCTGGCTCCCTCCTTACAACACAATATAAAGATGCGTTTTTCCTAATTCTCATCTGTATACTGTGTCGGAGGTGCCAGGCTCTTCGTTTTCGGACAGCCCCTTATTAACCTAAATTAATTTATCATTTGCTGCTTTTGTGTAAATACTAATCAACTCATTATTCATCAGTTTCTTTCCATGAAAGTGTTGAAATTCAAATGGGAAAAATAAATCAAATTCTTGTAAAGTATGAACATTTTTATCAAAAATGGCTTTATATCTGCCCTCAAGGACTGTTGTTTCTAAAATCGCTGCGATTGTTTCCAAACTTACAATAACTCTATATGCTTCCTTTAAAGTATCAATGTAATCGAGGTATCCAGCTGATGTTTGTAATACTTTTTTCCGCTCGAATTCCTTAATTTCTTTATCTAGAAAATATAACGGAAAAATACTAGAATAAAACTTCCGAACAAGCTCAATTATTTTCTTCTCTTGATCGGGGGTTGAAGCGTATACTATTTTCATCGATGACCCATCCCCTTTTTCATCAAAATAATCGGTATCATGAGCCTATAGTCACAAGGAAGAATTCAGAAACCAATTTAACAGGCATACCAATAGTAAAATCTGTTTATTTATTTTATAAAGAATATCATACTCACTAGGTATATTGGAACGGAAATAATACCCATAAATTATAACTTTTCATTTAAGGAGTGCAAAATGATAAAAACAAAGCGATTAGGCGAATGGTTTGAAATAACCCTTCCCTCCGAATGGGATGGATTGTCAATTGATTCTATCCTACGTGATAAATGGGAGGCACCGAAAAAACACATTCATCTCATGCGAATGGAAAAGGAAGTTAAAATTAACGGTGAATTCATCCCTTGGCAAAAACCCCTAAGTACGGGAGATAAGATCCAAATTAGACTATTTCAACAAACTGAATTCGGTGTCACTCCTGAATTTTTTGATATTGAGATTGTATACGAAGACGACCATATCATCGTCTTTAATAAGCCAGCTAACATGGACACCCATCCAAATTCACAGAATGAAGTAGATACTTTAGCAAACGCTGCAGCATACTATTTATTAACACAAGGTGAATTTCGAAAAATAAAACATGTTCACCGCCTCGATCGAGATACGACAGGGGCTGTGCTATTTGCAAAGCATCCGCTCGCTGGAGCGATTTTAGATAGGATGCTTGAAGAAAGAAAGATTAAACGAACATACCTTGCACTCGTTCATGGAGTCATGAAAGCTAATAAAGGAACGATTCGAGAACCAATTGGGCGTGACCGCCACCATCCAACGAGGAGACGAGTTTCTCCTACTGGCCAATCCGCGATTACCCATTACGAAGTACTCGAAACCTTTCCAAAAGAAAAATTTACTTTGATTCAATGCCAATTAGCAACTGGAAGGACCCATCAAATCCGAGTTCACTTAAGCTTTCTCGGGCATCCATTAGTTGGTGATGGATTGTATGGCGGCCAGCCGATTATTAAACGGCAAGCACTTCATGCCGCAAAGTTAGTCATTCCACACCCATTCACAGAAGAATTAATAAGCTGCCATGCCCTAAGTGCACAGGAGCCTTTTTTAGATAAATATTTTCAAGATTGGCCTAATAGACTATAGTAAAAACAGACATTAGACATACTAACTGTTTAACTTTTGAAAAAGAAAAGCCTTCCTGAATCGGAAGGCTTTTCTAAAAATATTTTATTAATATGCACTAACTCATCGTATTATTCAGTTGTTTTTCGAAATGCTCGCATGATGAGACTTACTAGAAACACTAATAAAACAGAACCAATTAAGGCTGGAACAATAGCAAAGTCTGCAATAATCGGACCCCAATCACCAAAAATCCATGATCCTAACCATGCCCCGACAAAACCTGCGATAATATTTCCAAAAATGCCACCAGGAATATCTTTTCCTGCGATCATTCCACCAATCCACCCAATTATACCGCCAACAATTAGTGACCATAAAAATGAAAACATGATAATACCACTCCTTACTGTTTTTTTTAGAATTTGCCATCTAAGCAATTTTTATTCATAAAAAAATATCCCAAAAGAGACTACTATAAAGAATGGGTATCATCTATTGCATAAAAAAACTGCACAGCCAATTATTATTTCTAACAATTGGCTTGCAGTCCTATATCAACTTTCATTTTTACTTATCGGAAGATATTTTAAGGTAATTCTGGAGTTTCAACTTTAATAAGCTCTCCACTTAAGCTATCTAAAAACGCAACAAGAGCTTTTTCTTCGCTTTCTGTTAAGTTAAGTGGATTCATTAGAGGACTCTTATTAGCATCGTCTCCGCCGCCTTGATTATAATACTTAATAACATCCGTTAACGTTTCTAAGCTTCCATCATGCATGAATGGAGCTGTATGAGCAACCCCTCTTAAACCTGATGTTCTAAACTTCCCTTTATCCTCTTCATTTCCAGTCACTGCAAAGCGACCATCATCTCCACCCATACCTAAATTATGATAATTCTGGTCAGCTAATAGTGGACCAGAGTGACAGGAAATACAACCAGCCTTACCAACAAATAACTTCATACCTTCCTTAGCTTCAGCACTAATAGCATCTTCTTCACCTTGTAAATAACGATCAAATGCGGTATCAGTAACTACGATTGTTCTTTCGAAAGCAGCAAGTGCTTTTCCAATCGTGTCTGCTGAAATTTGATCATTGAAAACATTGCTAAACATTTCTACATATGTAGGAACAGCATTTAATTCGACAACTAATTCATCAAGGTTTTGATTCATTTCTACTTCAGATTGAATTGGACCTAGAGCTTGTTCTTCCAAGCTACCAGCTCTACCATCCCAGAAATTTTCATTGTAGTAGCCTGAATTAATAATTGTCGGACTGTTTCTTGGTCCTACAAAACCTTCGAAACCTACAAACGTCGCCATTCCATCTCCGTATCCTGCTCCAGGAGCATGGCATGACATACAGCTCTGAACATTATTTCCTGATAAACGTGGATCAAAGTATAACATTTTTCCTAGTTCAATTTTCTCATCTGTCATTGGGTTGTCTTCTGGAATCGACATGGCACCCAAAACCTCAAATTTCGCTTTTGCCTCTTCGAGTTCCGTATCAATTACATCTTCGCCAACTGCTACTTCGTCATCTTTCTTTCCAGATGTAGCTTCGTCTTTGTTGCTACAAGCTCCAAGTAAAGCGAGAACAAATACCATAAAGAATATACTTATTTTCTTCATCAGAGTTTCCCCCTAGTACAATTGTTGATAATGGAAATTATGGTTATTTTTTACCGATTTTCCATCTCAAAATAATTATATAATTAAAGTTATTATTATTTACTAATCACTTTCGAAAAGTTTGTGACAAATATCACATAACAACTTTTCCCCACTCTTTATGATGAAAACAAAGCTCACTAATTAAACACATATTAAAAAATGCTTTAAAGCAAGTACTTATTTAGCTCATAAACCATATACTTTCTTTTGAAAGCGGATTCTTTGATTTTTTCGAAATTTTTTCGACATAAAACTATCCTTATTGACATTTTTCGTTTAAAATTAGTCTGTTTGAAAGAATTTTTTTGGAGGTTAAACGATGGTTTTTAAAAAGAAAGATAAGTTTAATACATTATTAAGCAGTATTGCATTGAATATGAAAGATGGAGCTCATTATTTTGCTGATTACAAGCTACGAAATGTGAGTGATTTAAAAATCTTTTCAGAAACAATGAAGGATTATGAAACAAAAGGCGACTCTTTTGTTCATGAGGTTATTAAAGAGTTAAATAATGCTTTCATTACTCCGATCGAACGAGAAGATATTCTGCATCTTGCTATGACTTTAGATGATGTAATTGATGGAATCGAGCATTGTGCAGCACTTTTTGAAATGTATTCCATCACTCAGGCTGATGATTTCATGTTGAGCTTTGTCGATGCGATTAAAAAAAGTGCGGATGAAATTGTTCTGTCCATTGAACTTCTTTCGAATAAAAAACTACTAGATATTCGAGAGCATGCGATAAAGATTAAAGATTACGAATCAAAATGCGACGGAGTCCTCCGCCAATCTATTAAGCACTTATTCTCTGTTGAAAAAGACCCAATTCGCATCATTCAATATAAAGAGATATATGAAAATCTTGAAGACATCGCAGATAGCTGCCAAAGTGTAGCAAACACACTTGAAACGATTATTATGAAAAATGCTTAAGGAGCAGTAATTTATGGATGGATTATTAATCTTAACAATCTTAATTGTCATTGGAGCCCTAGCATTTGATTTCATTAATGGATTCCATGATACAGCAAATGCCATAGCAACAGCCGTTTCAACGAAAGCACTTAGACCGAGACATGCTATCATTTTAGCAGCTACCATGAACTTCGTTGGGGCTATGACATTTACAGGTGTTGCCAAAACAATTACAAAGGATATTGTTGATCCGTTTACATTAGAAAACGGTTCACTCGTTATTCTTGCTGCCCTTATCTCAGCAATTTTTTGGAATTTAATAACATGGTATTATGGGATTCCAAGTAGTTCTTCACATGCTATTATTGGTTCCATTGCTGGGGCTGCTATTGCTGCTGCAGGCTTTTCAGCCCTACATTATGAAGGTTTCTTAAAAATTATACAGGCATTACTTATTTCACCTATCATTGCATTCGTTGTTGGATTTATCATATACAGTATTTTTAAAATCGTATTTAAAAATAATAATCTAGCAAAAACAAATCGGAATTTCCGTATCTTCCAAATTTTCACTGCCGCATTACAATCTTATACTCACGGAACAAACGATGCACAAAAGGCAATGGGGATTATTACGATGGCCTTAATTGCTAACAATTACGTTACGAGTACGGACATCCCGTTCTGGGTACAGTTTTCCTGTGCTTTAGCAATGGGACTTGGGACATCAGTAGGTGGATGGAAAATTATCAAAACAGTCGGTGGAAAAATTATGAAAATCCGACCTGTTAATGGAGTAGCTGCTGATTTAACTGGAGCAATGATTATTTTCGGAGCAACCTTTATTCATTTGCCAGTCAGTACTACACATGTCATTTCATCTTCTATTCTTGGTGTTGGATCAGCTCACCGTCTAAAAGGCGTTAAATGGGGCACTGCGCAAAGAATGCTGATTACATGGGTTATTACATTGCCTATATCGGCAACAATTGCGGGACTCATCTATTTGCTGTTAAATTTATTCTTTTAAAAAGGTCTAAGGAGTTTTCCCTCCCTAGACCTTTTTGTTTTATTGCACGAGGGTAATGGTTTCTTATCCCAATTAAGCCTCCGCTTCTATTTTTTCATCCATATTGTTGTAAATATCGATATCTACCTCACCTGTTATTCTACTTGTCAAGATTCCAGAGGTCATTGAGCCGCTTACATTTAAAGCTGTACGACCCATATCAATCAATGGTTCAACAGAAATAAGTAAGCCCGCGAGTGCCACAGGTAGATTTAGCGAAGATAAAACTAATAGTGCGGCAAAGGTTGCTCCGCCTCCAACTCCAGCTACACCAAAAGAGCTAATTGCAACAACAGCGATCACGGTAAAGATAAATGTAGGCGATAATGGATTGATTCCAACGGTAGGTGCAATCATGACGGCAAGCATGGCAGGATAAATCCCTGCACACCCATTTTGCCCAATTGAAAGTCCAAAGGAGCCTGAGAAATTGGCAATCCCTTCTGGTACACCTAAAGATTTTTGTGTCTTAATATTTAAAGGCAGAGCGCCTGCACTCGTTCTAGATGTAAAGGCAAATGTGAGCACAGGAAAAGCCTTTCTCACATAGGTTAATGGGTTTAACCCAGCGATAGATAAAAGCAGTAAATGAATAAGGAACATAGCGATTAATGCAACATATGAAGCAAGCACAAATTTACCTAGCTTCAATATTGAATCAACATCACTCATTGCGACAGTTTTCGTCATAATCGCTAAAACTCCATATGGAGTTAATCTTAAAATGAGCGTGACAACACGCATAATAATAGCATGTACTGATTCCACAATCTTAGAAAATAGCTCGGCTTGTTCGGGGGATTTTCTTCTTACCCCTAAAAAGGCAATTCCTAAAAAAACTGCAAAAATAACGACTGATATCGTTGAAGTCGGTCTAGCTCCAGTTAAATCTAAAAATGGGTTAGCTGGCAATAAATCAAGTATTTGCTGTGGGAACGAGCGATCTCCCATTTCGAGATTCCTTTGTTCAAGCATTTCTCCTCGAGCAATCTCAGCTTCCCCTTGAGTTATTTGTACTGCTTCTAAGTTAAATCCAGCGGCAGTTGCAATGCCGATTGCAGCAGCAACTGCTGTCGTTCCAACAAGAAAAAATAACACAAGTGAACTAATCTTTCCAATATTGCTACTCAACTTAAGTTTCGTAAAAGCAGTTAAGATGGAAATAAAAACAAGCGGCATTACGATCATTTGTAGAAACTTTATATAGCTTCCACCTACTAAGTTGATCCACTCTGAAGATTTAGCAACAACCTCTGAAGAAGGTCCATAAATAAATTGTAAAGCAAATCCAAAAACGATGCCTATGCCTAAGGCAGTAAAAACTCTTTTTGAAAAGGAAATATGCTTTTTTTGCATATAAAACAAACCAGCAATGAATAATAGTAAAATAAGAATATTTAAGATCACTAATCCAGTCGTCATTTTTCAACCCCCTATAATCAAAATATTTATAATGTATGAAAATTATAATCCATTCTATTCCTATCAGTCAAGTAGGAATTAAAATAATGATTTTCCCTAAAATCGAATTTGAAGAATTTTGTCGAGAATTTCAAGGGGTTTTTACTTTTAATAATGTGAAGTTTGTTTTAAAATAAAATGAATAAATTCTATTTTTATGATGGATTTAATTTTTTCATGAATGGGATGGTGTAAAAATGGCTGATAGCAAAAAGAGCTTAAATGGAAAAAAAGACTTAAACATTGGATCTAATGTTACGCTAAACGGCCTTGTAACTGCTGTTTTTGACAATATGGTACACGTCCAAATTGGTGCAAAAATTGTTACGGTCCATATAAAAGACTTATATTCTGGACTAAATCAACCGTTATTAAAAAGCTAACAGGATACACTGTCTTTTTGATAGAAAACAGGGCTGTCCGAAAACAAAGAGCCTGGCACCTCCGACACAATTTATAGATGAGAATTCGAGAAAAATCATCTATATATTGTGTTGCAAGGAGAGAGCCAGGCACTTATCGGACAACCCTGTTTTTCTTCGTTTATTGCTACTTTTCGAACTTATAATAGATGGATAGATAGAATAGATTAATCTGTTTTACCAAGTACTTTTGTCTTTTGTTCACAGCTTTCCATTGCAGATAACACCGCTGCACGTAAACCTTGCTTTTCAAGTTCTGCGACTGCTGCAATCGTTGCTCCTCCAGGCGTACATACCTCATCCTTCAATTCACCAGGGTGCTTCCCTGTTTCCAAAACCATTTTTGCAGCCCCAAGCACAGCTTGTGCTGCTAACTTATAGGCTTGCTCTCTCGACAGCCCACTTTTTACGCCTCCATCAGCCAAAGCTTCAATAAACAAATAGACATATGCTGGAGAAGAGCCACTAATGGCAGGAATTGAATCCATAAATTTTTCTTCAATCACTTCTACCTTACCAAAACTCGAAAAAAGTTGGACAACTTGCTGTAGGTCTTCCTCTGTAATCCACTCATTTTTACAAACAGCACTCATTCCTTCTCCAATTAAAGATGGCGTATTAGGCATGGAGCGAATGGCTTTAATTTTTCGATGAAAGGCTTCTTCAAGATCATGTAAACGAATCCCTGCTGCAATTGTAATTATAATTGCATCTTGTTTAACCACACCTCTTATCTCTTCAATAATGGAAAAATGGAGGTCTGGTTTAACTGCAAGAAAAAGGATATCTGCCTGCATGGCAACTGTTTTATTATCTGTCGTGGTTTCAATTAAGAATTTTTGTTTAACCTTATCTATAGTTTTTTCTGATTTTGCACTTGCAATAAGCCAATTAGGCGAAACGATGTTTGAATTAATAATGCCCCCTATCATGGCCTGAGCCATCTTTCCCGCTCCAATAAATCCGATTTTCTTCTGCACAATGAGCACATCCTAATATAATCAATTTCACAACTAGTTACTAATAATGTTAATAAAATGCTTCAATATTCTAGCTGTCATTCCCCAAATAACTCTATCCTCATAGTAGTAAAAACACTCTTCAAGCTTTCTTGCCTGCCAATTATATTTTTCTCCACCGATAATGTGGTTAAAAGGAAAATTCTCTTCCGGCTCTACTTTATAGCTAACTTGAAAAATCTCAGGTTTTGTTTCCTTCAAGAAAGAAAGCGGTACAGTGAAAACCTCATCCACTTCGCTGGAATTCGGATTTATTCCTTCTGGATTTTCTATAAGGCCGACAAACGGATAAATGATTGTCCCGAAAGGAGAGATCATGAAATCAAGTGGGAATATATTCACAATATTCGATTCATCTATTCCAAGCTCTTCAGATGTCTCCCTAATGGCTGTATGGTACTCATCTTTATCACTTAAATCACATCTTCCTCCTGGAAAACAAATCTCACCTGGTTGCCTTCTTAATTGAAAGGATCGTACTTCAAATAACACATGTAATTCATTATTTTTTTCAATTAGCGGTAATAATACAGCATATTTAGTAAAGTCCTCACTTCCTAAAATTGACGGCCTTCGGTTTCGAAGCTTTTCCGTAATATGTTGAATTTTCACTATCTCACCTCCAAATATTTAAATACTTTTAAGTTCATTATAGTATGAGGAATAGAAAGAAGGTAATTAAGGGATTGCATCAGCCATAAAAAAGATCAGACTTCTTGAAAGTCTAATCTTCTCATCAACTTTTATTTTTTGACTCTGTTAAATAGGGCTGTTGATTTCCGCTCCAGGATGCTCGCTTTCCGCGGGCGGTCCGGGAGCCTCCTCGGCGCTATCGCACCTTCCGCTCCTATCAACAGGTGCAAAGATCAACATTTTTCATTAACAGAGCCTATTTTTTTGATAAATAATCTAGTATCCCCATTGCACAAACATTAAAATCAAGTTTTAAAATTTCTATACTTTCTTTATCTAAACAAATATTTTTTTTCGCTAAAAAATGATTCACTTCGCTATATAACGCTTCAGCTAATATTGTTTGTAGTATATTGACTGATTCGTCTGGTTTCTCCTTCCATACCTTTTCCCCTGCAGCTACAAATTTGGGCAGCCAATAATTAATTTGCTCATACACATGACCAGGATTTGTCGTCATCCCATAGTGACCGAAATAAATCCGTTCAACTTGTAATGCTTTAATTTTTTCTAAAGATTGTAGCATGGCTAAAGGGTCAAATTGATTTGGAGAGGTAGAAGGAAGGATTAATTCAAGACCCTTCTCCAAAGTTTGTGGATAATATACCCCTATCGTATCTCCAGTAAATATCCCATTGCTTAGTGAATCATGAATCGAAAAATGATGTTTCGCATGCCCTGGTGTATCGTAAAAGGTAAGCGTACGATTTTCAGCAATTTGTATAGTCTCGCCATCTTCTTTAACGATTAATCTATCAGCTGCAACAGGCAAAATTGGATTAAATAATTTATCAAATAACTCTCCATAAACAGCCCTGGCACCAAGTATTAATTTTGACGGATCTGCAAGATGTCGAGCCCCTCGTGGATGAACAATCACCTTCGCATTCGGACAACTTTCAAGCAATAATCCAACACCGCCGGCATGATCAAGATGTATATGAGTAACGATAATATTCTTTATTTGCTCTAATTCAACGCCAAGCTCCTTTAGCCCTTTTAAGACATAAGGAATTGACGGACTTGCACTCGTCTCAATAATCGTCAAATCCTCACCATGAAGAACATAAGAACCCGTCCTTTGTTCCTTCCCTAAATCAAAAGCATCTATTAATGATACACCTAATCCTAAATCTGTTGTAAGGTTCACCTTCTGTCCCTCCTAAAAAAAATTCTGTATTAGGTAGTTTCGATTGTGAGGTAAAAAAACCCTTTAAATAGGAATGTTGATTTCAGAATATCATTTCTATCAATAACCCATTTTCCATCTTATTATTTCAATAAAAAACAAGCGCCAACTTCTATAGAAATCGGCACTTGTTTTATCATCTTTATGTTTAGCGTGACGCTTTTGGCGGTTGGCACACATCACATTTACGTTGGTTATTATTTTTAAATTTCGTAAATGTTTTTTCAAAATTGTTACCGCATGCACATTTTAATTGTAACTTTTGAGAAAATCCTTGATATTCCGTCGTTAGTAACTTACTGTCCGAATTCTTCTCAACAAATTCCTTAATTTTATCAATTGTCCATCGTTTATTCATCTTTTACACCTCCATATATTACGCTTGCTCGGAGGCTTTTCTTGCTTCCGTTCAATTATGAGCAAAAGTCATATATACTAAGTTACTTATTATAACATGAGCTGATACACAAATAAATTATTATTTTGATTTAGACTAAAGAAATGGAGGATGAAAGAAATAAAAAATAATCCACCTATGAATGTATCCAGGGGGATTATTTTTTGAGCATTCTTATTTTATTTCATGCAAACATCTTTTCATCTTCCTTCTTAAAAAAGCTCTTCATCGCATGAAAGACATCGACCTTTTGCTTTAAAATATAATAACGGAAGTCTTCGTGTTTGATGTTTTTGTAGGCGGACATGAGGGTGGAATGGCGGTTGTACTGGTTCACTTCCCCATACCCAAACATATTTGACACTTGCATTAAGTCTTCTACGAGTTTTACGCAGCGTGCATTGTCTGAGGTAAGATTGTCGCCATCAGAAAAGTGAAATGGATAGATATTGAATTTTTTCGGATTGTATTTTCCGTCGATGATTTCAAGTGCTTTCCGGTATGCAGACGAACAAATGGTACCCCCGCTCTCACCTCTGGAAAAGAAATCTTCCTCGGAAACAACTTTCGCTTCTGTATGATGAGCGATGAATTCGATTTCAACCGTTTCGTACTTTGTGCGCAAAAATCTAGTCATCCAGAAGAAAAAGCTTCTTGCCATATACTTCTCCCAGATTCCCATTGAACCGCTCGTATCCATCATCGCGATAACAACTGCTTTCGAATCGGGCTTAAGGACTTCATTCCAGGTTTTGAATTTTAAATCCTCTTGATAAATTGGATGAAAGCCTGGTTTACCTGTCATCGCATTACGCTTAAATGCTGTCATCATCGTACGTTTTTTATCAATATTTCCCATCAAACCTGTTTTTCTAATATCATTGAATTCGATGTTCTCGATTAACTGCTCATCTTGTTCTTTCTTCTTTAAATTTGGCAACTCAAGCTGCTTAAATAGTGCTTCTTCAATTTCCATTAATGACACTTCTGCCTCGAAATACTCATCTCCTGGCTGATCTCCGGCTCCCTGCCCTTTACCCGCTCCTTTTTGGCCACTAGATCCATCACGAGCGACTACATCACCAACTTGGCTGTCTCCATCTCCTTGGCCCACATGCTTATTTTTATCATAGTTATAACGAATTTTATATTCGTCCAAAGAACGAATGGGGATTTTTACTACTTCGCGACCATTCGACATCACGATGCTCTCTTCTGTTATTAGATCTGGCAAATTATTGCGGATGGCGTCCTGTACTTTTTCCTGATGGCGTTGTTGGTCATCATGGCCTTTTCGATGGAGGGACCAGTCTTCTTGGGATATCACAAACTGATGGTTGTTAATATCGGTCATCTTAAACCCTCCTAAAATATTAATTTATACGCACACCTGAAAACATTCCAACATACGATAGCGAGAGTATCAAACATGATGAATATCAAAACTCTCTTGCTTGTCATTAATTACTGTGCAAATAGTTAAAGTGAAAAGTTATTTATTAATCTATCCTATGCAAAAACTTAAATTAATTTACAAATAAATTAGAGATTAGGTGTCAGTATCTTTCTTAAAGGACAAGCTTACGACAAACCATGTAATGCAGTACATATTTTAAGACAATGTCTAATACACTGTATTATTCTTAAAAGATGGGGTGAGAAGATGAGTGAGCTCCTTGGTTGCGACCGCTGTGGTGAACTTTCTATTTATGATAGCATCATCTATATTCATGATAAGCCAGTATGTCCAGCATGCCATTCTCAAGCTTATGATTATTTGGAAGCAAAGTCTTATAAGGCAATCAAGAAAAAGTATTATTTTACTAAGGAAAAGCTTACGAAAAAAAATGAATAACTTAAAAAGACTGACAGCTATTGTCAGTCTTTTTAATGGATATTAACGATTTAACAAGCTACCTACATAACGTAAAAGCTCGTTTGCTGATGTTGAATTATAGCCATGCTCATCAATTAATCGAGCAACTACTTCATTTACTTTTTTCAACTGCTGTTCGTCCGGTGTTTTCGTCGAAGTTGTGATTTTGACAACATCCTTTAAATCAGCAAATAGCTTCTTTTGGATGGCTTCACGTAGTCTGTCATGAGAATTATAATCAAACCGTTTTCCTTTACGAGCAAATGCTGAGATACGGATGAGAATTTCTTCACGGAATGCCTTTTTCGCATTTTCAGATATACCGATTTGTTCTTCAATAGAACGCATTAGCTTTTCATCTGGATTGATTTCCTCTCCTGTTAACGGATCCCGAAGTTTTGATTTATTGCAATAAGCTTCGACATTATCGAGGTAGTTATCCATCAATGTCTTCGCTGACTCCTCATACGAATAAACAAAAGCCTTTTGGACTTCTTTCTTCGCGATATCATCGTATTCCTTACGTGCAAGTGATATATAGTTTAAATAACGTTCCTTTAATTCAGCCGTGATGGATGGATGCTGATCTAATCCCTCCTTTAAAGACCTTAAAACATCAAGCGCATTGATAGAAGAAATCTCTTTTCGTATGATTGTGGAGGAGATGCGATTAATGACATATCGCGGATCAATGCCGCTCATTCCTTCATCTGCATATTCCTTTTTTAATTCACTTAGATCCGCTTGGTTGTAACCTTCTACACTTTCACCATCGTACAGGCGCAGCTTCTTAACAAGATCGATATCACCTTTCTTCGGTTCCTTTAAACGGGTTAAGATCGTAAACATTGCCGCCACTCTTAAAGTATGCGGAGCAATATGAACATCTGATACATCACTTTCTCGGATCATTTTGTCATAAATTTTTTCCTCTTGCGTGACTTTTAAATTATATGGAATCGGCATAACGATAATCCTAGAGTGTAGGGCTTCATTTTTCTTGTTAGATATAAAGGAACGATATTCTGTTTCGTTCGTATGGGCAACGATTAACTCGTCAGCGGAAATAAGGGCAAACCTACCCGCTTTAAAATTCCCTTCCTGGGTCAATGATAATAAATGCCATAGAAATTTCTCATCACATTTTAGCATTTCCTGAAATTCCATCATTCCCCGGTTTGCTTTATTAAGCTCTCCATCAAAACGATAGGCTCGTGGATCAGATTCTGAACCATATTCAGCAATCGTTGAAAAATCAATACTTCCCGTTAAATCCGCAATATCCTGAGATTTCGGATCTGAAGGGCTAAACGTTCCAATTCCAATTCTACGATCTTCTGAAAAAACAATTCTTTCGACAATAACATCTTCTATTCTTCCGTCATATTCCTGTTCAAGCCGCATCATATTTAGCGGTGATAGGTTTCCTTCAATTCTCACGCCATATTCTTCATAGAAGTCTTGACGGAAATGATGGGGAATCAAATGGAGGGGATCTTCATGCATTGGGCAACCCTTTATCGCATAGACTGCTCCACCCCCATGATGTGAATACGCTTCTAAACCTCGTTTCAACATTGTCACTAACGTCGATTTCCCACCACTAACCGGTCCCATCAGCAAAAGAATTCTCTTTCTTACATCTAGTCTTTTCGCAGCAGGATGAAAATATTCTTCTACTAGCCTTTCTAATGCTTCTTCAAGTCCAAACAATTGATTACAAAAAAAGTTATATTTTTTTTGCCCTTTGATTTCTTCTACCCCTGCGTCTTTTATCATATTATATACGCGGGAATGTGCTGACTGGGCAACCCATGGCTTTTCTTTAATAATCTCCAAATACTCTCTGAATGTTCCTTCCCATTTCAGCTTTTCTTCTTCATGACGATACATCTCAATTTTCTTGATTATATCCATATGGATCTCCCCCTCATCGCTAATCAGAGACGATTAATATACTGTATGCACGCCTACAAACGAACATGCTAACGAGGAAGGTTTCCTTTTCTAACTTTAAAAAATTATCCATATATTTGATTCACAGTTATTGGTTATTGGGCTATAATAAGCATATACTTAAAAATTTTTACAAAAGACAAAGGAGGATTACATATAAATGAAACTTATTTTGATTCTCGGAGTTATGGTGGCATTTCTATCTGCTATTTTCACATCTGGTTATGAAGATAAGCCTGGTGCATAATTAATCGGGACATTACGCCTATTAACATGACAAAAAAAAGCTGCTAAATAGCAGCTTTTTTTATTTAATCTAATCATTAATATATTGAGTTATCCCATTCGAAAATATTTTTTTAATTAGATAAACCCTATTTCAAATCTAAATAATCCTGCTGTCGTAATGCTTCATATATCAGAATGGCAGCTGTGTTTGAAAGATTTAGCGATCGGACATTCCCGTTCATCGGAATTCGAAGTGCTCGCTCTTTATTATTTTCAATAACATCTTTAGGTAAGCCAGTCGTTTCTCTTCCGAAAATAAAATAATAATCTTTTTCAGGATTG
>JAEWIG010000376.1 GCA_023387295.1 Bacillota bacterium
GGACGAGGGTATATCTACATTACAGGATTCCTAAATAATGAATAAATCCTCATGTGCGACGCACATGAGGACGGAATGAGCGCAGCTGACGTAGAGATCCGACGTTTATTCAAAGCCGAGGGCAGCGTTGATGGTAGTTGGGGGCGCCCCCTGTGAGAGTAGGACGTCGCTAGGCAAATGAAGAACAGCTAATGAGGCTGTTCTTTTTTTATTTAGAAAATGTTCGTAAGAACATACATAATGAACATGAATAAGAGTAGTATTAAAAATTTTGTGTAGGACTGGATATTTAGAAAAATCTAAGCACCATGTGATAAAAGGTTAGTCGTAACAGAATGAATTATTGTTAAGTAACTCATCTGATGGGGGAACTTTTGGGAGAAACATATGAATGAACAAAGAAATATAAATCCTAATATAAGTTAGATGAGGGACAAGGTAGAATATATTTTTGACTAAAGGGTATACAGATAAAGCGATTCAAAATAATTAGTTGTAAGAAATGGAGTGCATAAAGTTTGCACAATTTCTAGATATGTTATCGCAGTTTAACGGATAGTAAGACCCCCACTGATTTGAAGCTTCACTTTATTGATAAACAGGTAAAGGAGGAATTAAGCTATGATTAAAAAAATGAGAATGCCAGCTTTATTAACATTATTAGCAACTGCTTTGTTAGTATTAGGAGCCTGCTCAAACGGAACGAATGATACCCTAGAGGAAAAAGAAGACAATAGTACTACTGGTATTGAAGAAAATAGAGAAGATTCAGAAGAAAAGGAGGGTATGGATCATAGTGATATGGAGATGTCTAGCTTAGGAGATGTCCCAGAAGGCTTAGAAGTGGAGGATGATCCATCCTATAAAATTGGAAGTAAAGCGATCATCCAGTCAGATCATATGGAAGGGATGAAAGGGGCTGAAGCAACTATTGTTGGAGCATATGATACTACTGTTTATGCTATTTCCTATGATCCCACTGACGGCGGAGAAAGAGTAGAAGGTCATAAATGGGTGATTCATGAAGAAATTTCCGATGTCAGTGACGAACCTTTAGAACCAGAATCAGAAGTTACTATTAATGCCTCACATATGGAGGGTATGAATGGTGCAAAAGCAGTAATTGATTATGCTGAAGAAACAACTGTGTATATGGTTGATTTTACAACTTCTAGTGGTATTGAAGTAAAAAATCATAAATGGGTTACAGAAAGTGAATTATCACCAATTGAATAATATAAGGCTTATTCTTTGGATAAAAAATGACTCTCATTCATTTTTATAAATAAATGAGAGTCATTTTTTCTGTTTAATATTAAATCGTCGTCAGATTCATTGGACAAGCCTTGATTTTTCGAAGTAATCATCTGCGCAGAGAAATGAAGCTAATGACATTTACATTTTGGGTTAGGTGCAGACCCTCATGATAGTTTTATATGAAAAATAAAATTCCAACTATGTATTCATTTCCCTTCGCAAATAGTATTTTCTCATGTAAAATGATGTTGATCAAAAAATATTATGAACAAAGTGGTCTAGCAAAATAACAATTAGGTGTATGGATAGAGGGGAGGACTAGAATTGCTTGAAAATAGCTATATGATGGTTATCATTATCTTAACCATTAACATTGTATATGTTTCCTTTTTTACGATTAGAATGATTTTAACATTGAAAGGCCAGCGGTATTTAGCTGCCTTTATTAGTTGTATTGAGGTTATTATTTATGTTGTTGGGCTAAGACTTGTGCTTGATAATCTTAATGAAATTCAGAACTTAATAGCATATGCGGTTGGTTATGGGATTGGTGTTATTGTTGGAATGAAAATAGAGGAAAAGCTAGCTTTAGGGTATATTACGGTTAATGTCATCACAAAAGAAAGTGATAAGGATTTGCCAACAATGCTAAGGAATAAAGGATATGGGGTAACGGATTGGGCAGCTAATGGTCTTGAAGGTGACCGAATGGCTCTACAAATTTTGACACCAAGAAAATATGAGCTTAAGCTTTATCAAACTATAAAAGAGCTTGATCCGAAAGCATTTATTATTGCGTATGAGCCAAAGACCATTCATGGTGGATTTTGGGTTAAATCAGTAAAGAAAGGAAAGTTGTTTGGTGAGTAAAGGAAAAAAGAAAATGGTGTTTGAAGTCCAAGAAAATGAAACGATTGATCAATGTCTTGATCGGATAAAACAAGCTGGTTATACACCGATGAGAAGGATGGAAAAACCAATTTTCCAAGAGGTTAAAAAAGGAAATTCTGTTGACTATGAGCCGATTGGGCGACAAATCATATTTGAAGCTACAGCAATAGAAGAATAAAACACGAACGTTAAATTTGTTTTAGTTGAAAATGTTCGATTTTAAAGTTGACATAGCCACGCACTAATTGTTAAGATGTGACTAGATAGTATAAAAGAATATAAATACCCCTCGTATAATAATGGGAATATGGCCCATACGTTTCTACCCTATAACCGTAAATTATTGGACTATGAGGGAAAGCTGATACACCCAGGTATCATAAGGAAGAATATTCTAGTATAGCATTCTTAAGTAATGCTAATTGAAAGTATTCTTTTTTCCCTATGGTTTATTTTAGCCCGGACAGATTGCTTTCTCTTACTAGAAGAAAGGATCTGTTCGGGCTTTTTATATGAGATTAAAAAGTATAAATATATTGAATTAGATGAGTGTCTAGCTCCAGCGCCTAGCGTCTAGTGGACTTCCTACCCTCTCCCTACGATAAGTCAACATCGACTCGTTTTCACTCGTCGTGTTTCCTTTATCTCAGTCGAGAGCACTCCAGTCCATACGTCGCTAAGCGAGGCGCTTCCGCTTTTCTAATAAATGGAGGCTACTAATGAACGTACAAGTTGGGGTTATTATGGGAAGCAAGTCCGATTGGGAAACAATGAAGCATGCTTGTGAAATCCTGGATGAACTAGAAATTACATATGAAAAAAAAGTCGTTTCTGCTCATCGCACTCCAGATTTAATGTTTCAATATGCAGCTGACGCAAGAAATAGAGGAATAAAAGTGATTATTGCTGGAGCTGGAGGGGCGGCACATCTTCCAGGAATGGTAGCAGCGAAAACAACGCTTCCGGTTATTGGTGTTCCTGTCCAGTCAAAAGCATTAAATGGTTTAGATTCATTACTCTCCATTGTCCAAATGCCAGGCGGTGTACCTGTAGCAACGGTTGCCATTGGAAAAGCAGGTGCCGTAAACGCAGGACTACTAGCTGCACAAGTAATTAGTACGTTTGATGCTAATATTGCAAATCGCTTAGAAGAGAAACGAGAGAAGACGAAACAAGAAGTGTTAGAAAGTAGTGATGAACTTGTCTAATAGAGTTATCTTGCCAGGCCAAACAATTGGAATTATCGGCGGTGGTCAATTAGGTCGGATGATGGCAATCGCTGCAAAAGCGCAAGGATTTAGAATTGCTGTCTTAGATCCGACGGAAGATTCCCCATGTGGTCAGGTTGCTGACTATAAGATAATCGGCGAATACGGGAGTTTAAGTGCCATTCAGGAATTAGCAAACGTATCCGATGTTATTACCTATGAATTTGAGAATATTAATGCAGAAGCTTTGAATTGGCTTCATCAAAAAGCATATGTTCCTCAAGGAACCTCATTATTAGAAATTACGCAAGATAGAATGACTGAAAAGGCTGCTATTCAAAAAGCGGGCGCAGAAGTTGCACCATATGCCGTAATCAACAGTATTCAAGATATCTATACTAGTATAGACAACCTCGGCCTCCCAGCAGTATTAAAAACCTCAAGAGGCGGCTACGATGGAAAAGGCCAATTTGTGATTAAAAATAAGGAAGAAATTATCGAAGCAGCTACTCTCCTTGAAAAAGGAGACTGCGTACTCGAAAAATGGATTCCTTTTGAAAAAGAAATCTCAGTGATTATTTGCCGCAGCGTCTCTGGTGAAATAGCCGTTTTTCCAGTAGGAGAAAATCTTCATCAAGACAATATACTTCATCAAACGATTGTACCAGCTAGAATAACGAAATATGCAGAGGAAAAAGCACTCCAAATAGCAACACAGCTTGCCGAAGCTTTTGAGCTTGTAGGAACACTAGCAGTTGAAATGTTCCTTACAGCAGATGAACATATTTATGTTAATGAACTGGCACCAAGACCTCATAATTCAGGACATTATTCAATTGAAGCATGTGAAACCTCACAATTTGAACAGCATATTCGAGCCATTTGCAATTGGCCTCTAGGAAAAACAGATTTATTAAAACCAGCCGTAATGGTCAATATATTAGGAGAACACCAAGAAGCATTACTAGAGAAAATTCCTACTTTAGATAATTGGAAAATACATTTATACGGGAAAAAAGATGCAAAATTTAAACGAAAAATGGGTCATGTTACCCTCTTGCAAGAATCAGTGGAAATCGCATTAAATGATGTAGAGAACAGTGGTATTTGGTCTATTTCGACAAATGCCAACTAGTCGAATTTTATAGAAAAGAGTGGAGGATTTAAACATGATTGAAAGGTATACTCGCCCCGAAATGGGAGCTATTTGGACAGAACAAAATCGTTTTCAGGCATGGCTTGAGGTTGAGATTCTAGCCTGTGAAGCATGGGCTGAGTTAGGCGATATTCCAAAAGAGGATGTCCAAAAAATCCGTGAAAATGCTTCATTTGACATAGAACGCATCAATGAGATTGAACTAGAGACGAGACATGACGTTGTGGCGTTTACGAGAGCTGTTTCTGAAACACTTGGTGAGGAGCGTAAATGGGTTCATTACGGTTTAACATCAACAGATGTCGTTGATACGGCACTTTCATACTTAATTAAACAAGCAAATGATATTCTACTTAAAGATTTAGAAAATTTTGTTGAGATTTTAAAAAATAAAGCGATCGAAAATAAATATACCGTGATGATGGGCCGCACACATGGAGTCCATGCAGAACCAACAACATTTGGTTTAAAGCTAGCCCTATGGTATGAGGAAATGAAACGTAATCTAGAACGCTTTAAAGAAGCAGCAGCTGGGGTTGAATTCGGAAAAATCTCTGGAGCTGTTGGTACATATGCAAATATCAATCCGTTTGTTGAAAAATATGTTTGCGAAAAGCTAGGAATTAAGCCGGCACCGATTTCAACACAAACATTACAGCGCGATCGCCATGCACATTACATGGGTGCCATTGCTTTAATTGCCACATCAATAGAAAAATTTGCAACCGAAGTTCGTGGCCTGCAAAAGAGTGAAACACGAGAAGTGGAGGAGTTTTTCGCTAAAGGTCAAAAGGGTTCATCGGCCATGCCCCATAAGCGCAATCCGATTGGTTCAGAAAATATGACGGGAATGGCAAGAGTGATTCGTGGCTATATGATGACTGCTTATGAAAACGTAGCATTATGGCATGAACGCGATATTTCTCATTCCTCAGCTGAAAGAATTATTATTCCAGATGCGACAATCGCCTTGAACTATATGCTTAATCGATTTGGAAATATCGTAAAGAACTTAACGGTCTTCCCTGAAAATATGAAGCGTAATATGGATCGGACGCTTGGCTTAATTTATTCACAGCGTGTCCTCCTCGCACTTATCGATAAAGGGCTAACTCGTGAGGAAGCATATGATACGGTTCAGCCACGAGCAATGGAAGCATGGGAAAAGCAGGTCCATTTCCGTAGCCTTGTTGAGCAAGACGAAACGATTTCGTCTAAGCTATCAGCCGAAGAAATTGACGATTGCTTCGATTATCACTACCACCTCAAGCATGTAGATACGATTTTTGAAAGATTAGGCTTATAAAAACAATCATGAATGTAAAATGTCGTCGGCTTCATTTCTCTACGCTTACGATTAAGAGCGAGGCTTGTTCAATGAAACCGACGACGATTTTGGTTACAGAAGCGAGAAAAACTAACAACAAATCTATATTTAAAATTCCTAATCTTCAAACATGACAAAGGAGGGGCTAACGTGGAAAAAGGAACACTCTTATATGAAGGAAAAGCGAAAAGGATTTACGAGACAAATGAACATGATGTCGTATGGGTTGAATATAAGGATTCCGCAACAGCATTTAACGGGGAGAAAAAAGCAACGATTACTGGTAAAGGGCGTTTAAATAACGAGATTACGAGTTTACTTTTTGAAAAACTGAAAGAACGTGGAATGGATTCTCACTTCATTCGGAAAATTTCGGAGACAGAACAATTAGTGAAGAAGGTGGAAATCATTCCGCTTGAAACCGTTGTCCGTAACCTTTCAGCTGGTAGCTTTTCTAAGAGGGTTGGCATGAAAGAAGGGATTCCATTAGCAAGACCGATTGTGGAATTCTACTATAAAGATGACGCGTTAGGCGACCCGCTTTTAACAGAGGATCATATTGAAGTTTTGGCGTTAGCTGGTCAAGAAGAAGTAGGGATTTTAAAAGAAAAAGCATTAAAAGTGAATGAAATTTTAACAGATTTATTTGCAGAACTGGGGATTCGTCTTGTCGATTTCAAACTCGAATTTGGCAAAGACAGCTTAGGAAGTATTCTTCTCGCTGATGAAATATCACCAGATACTTGTAGGCTTTGGGACATCGAAACAAACGAAAAGCTTGATAAAGATGTCTTCCGCAGAGACCTTGGAAATTTAACTGATGCTTATGAAAATATCTTTACTAGACTGGGAGGAAAAGCCGTATGTACAAAGTAAAAGTATTCGTCACATTAAGAGAAAGTGTATTAGATCCTCAAGGAACAGCTGTAAAAAGCTCGCTACATTCCTTAAATTACAATGAAGTCACAGATGTTCGCATCGGTAAATATATGGAGTTAATGATTGAAAAGTCGGACCGCCATGTAGAAGAGATTGTGAAGGAAATGTGTGAACGTTTGTTAGCGAATGTGGTTATTGAAGATTATCGTTATGAAATCGAGGAGGCTGTTGCTCAGTGAGATTTGCAGTCATCGTTTTTCCAGGATCGAATTGTGACATAGACATGTATCATGCGGTTAAGGATGAGCTTGGAGCTGAAGTGGAATATGTTTGGCACACGGAAGAGAGCCTAGAGGGATTTGATGGAATTTTGCTTCCAGGAGGATTCTCATATGGTGATTATCTTCGCACAGGTGCTCTTGCTCGTTTTAGCAATGTCATGAAAGAAGTTGTGAAAGCGGCTGAAGCAGGTAAACCAGTTCTTGGCGTTTGCAACGGGTTTCAAATTTTACTAGAGGCAGGATTGCTTCCAGGCGCGATGAGAAGAAATGAAAGCTTAAAGTTTATATGCCGCCCGGTCCAATTAAAGGTTGAAAACAATGAAACCATGTTTACTTCCTCCTATGAAAAAGATGAAGTCATTACAGTACCTATCGCTCATGGTGAAGGTAACTATTACTGTGATGAAGAAACACTCGCAAAATTACAAGAAAACAACCAAATTGTTTTTACATATAGTGGCTCAAATCCGAATGGTAGTTTAGAAGATATTGCAGGAATCATCAATGAAAAAGGCAATGTATTAGGCATGATGCCACACCCAGAGAGAGCAGTTGATGAGCTTCTTGGCGGAGCTGATGGTTTGAGAGTTTTTCAATCAATCGTGAAACAATGGAGGGAAGCAAATGTCGTTAATGCTTGAACCAAATCCAGAACAAGTTAAAGCAGATAAATTATATAAAACAATGGGATTAACGGATGAAGAATTTGCGATGATTGAAAAGATTCTTGGCCGTCTCCCGAATTATACAGAGACAGGGCTTTTCTCCGTTATGTGGTCAGAGCACTGTAGCTACAAAAACTCGAAGCCGGTTTTACGTAAGTTCCCGACAAAGGGAGAAAGAGTGCTTCAAGGGCCAGGAGAAGGAGCAGGAATCGTTGATATCGGTGATGAGCAGGCAGTTGTTTTCAAAATTGAAAGCCATAATCACCCATCTGCCATTGAGCCCTATCAAGGAGCGGCAACAGGTGTTGGCGGCATCATCCGTGACGTTTTCTCGATGGGGGCAAGACCGGTTGCGATGCTTAACTCCTTACGCTTCGGTGAGTTAGATAATGCGCGTACGAAATATCTTTTTAAAGAAGTGGTAGCTGGGATTGCTGGATACGGAAACTGCATCGGCATTCCAACTGTTGGGGGCGAAATTCAATTTGACCCGAGCTATGAAGGAAATCCATTAGTCAATGCCATGTGTGTTGGGCTAATCGATCATAAAGATATTCAAAAAGGGCAGGCTCGCGGAGTCGGCAACACAGTTATGTATGTTGGCGCGAAAACAGGTCGTGACGGCATTCATGGAGCAACATTTGCTTCTGAGGAGCTTACAGAAGAGTCGGAACAAAATCGTCCAGCTGTTCAGGTTGGCGATCCATTCATGGAAAAATTATTATTAGAAGCTTGTTTAGAGCTAGTGAAATCAGATGCACTTGTTGGTATTCAAGATATGGGAGCGGCTGGTCTAACAAGCTCATCTGCAGAAATGGCAAGTAAAGCAGGCTCCGGGATTGAAATGAATCTTGACCTTGTTCCACAAAGGGAAACGGGCATGACAGCCTATGAAATGATGCTTTCAGAATCTCAAGAACGGATGCTGATTGTCGTTAAAAAAGGCAGAGAGCAAGAAATTGTTGACCTGTTTTCAAAATATGATCTGGAAGCAGTAGCGATTGGTGTCGTTACGGATGATAAAATGCTTCGCCTGGTTCATAACGGTGAAATAGTGGCAGACGTACCTGCGGATGCACTTGCAGAGGAAGCTCCAGTTTACTATAAGCCTTCTGAGGAGCCAGCCTACTATCGTGAATTCCAAGCGATGGAGCAGGATATTCCGGCAGTGGAAGATTATAAAGAAACATTACTGAAATTATTGCAGCAGCCGACGATTGCGAGCAAAGAGTGGGTTTATGATCAGTATGATCACATGGTTCGTACGAACACAGTAGTAGCACCAGGTTCAGATGCGGCCGTTATCCGAATTCGTGGAACACGAAAAGGCCTTGCGATGACAACTGATTGTAACTCTCGCTATCTGTACTTAGATCCAGAAACAGGCGGGAAAATCGCAGTCGCTGAAGCAGCTCGAAACATCGTTTGCTCAGGTGCAGAGCCTTTAGCGATTACAGATGGACTAAACTTCGGTAGCCCAGAAAAACCAGATATTTTCTGGCAGATTGAAAAAGCAGCTGACGGCATTAGTGAAGCTTGTTTGGCACTAAATACACCGGTTATTGGTGGAAACGTTTCTTTATACAATGAAACAAATGGTGAAGCAGTCTATCCAACACCGATTATTGGCATGGTTGGATTAGTAAAGGATCTAGAGCATGTAACAACACAAGCTTTTAAAGCGGCTGGTGATCTGATTTATCTTTTAGGAGAAACAAAGCCTGAGTTTGGTGGTAGTGAACTTCAAAAGCTAACGTATGGAAAAATCTTTGGAAAAGCACCTGAGCTTGACCTTGAAATCGAAGGAAAGCATCAGAAGCAAGTGTTAACAGCGATTCAAGCAGGACTTATTGCTTCAGCGCATGATTTAGCAGAAGGTGGCCTTGCCGTTGCACTTGCGGAGAGTGTCATCGGCTCAAACGGATTTGGAGCGAAGGTAAACATTACTGGAAATACTGTATCTGCC
>JAEWIG010000400.1 GCA_023387295.1 Bacillota bacterium
GAACATGTGCTTTCATTTGCCATGTCGACTAATGCGTTGTATGCCTCAGCAGATATCCTTACAACTTCATATTTTTTATCCGTATATTGCTTCTTGCTCGGATTTAATCGAAACTTGATATTACTCATTGGTGTCCTTCCTTTCCCAGGTTAACCCGATACTGTTAAGATACATTCCCACTTGCTCCAGTTCCTCCTCGGTACCCTGTACCGTAAAGGTTGTACGAATTTCATCGGTAACTTCAAAGGGAGCTTCTAGATCATCCACCGGAGCAGGGTCTAATGCCTTAACACTCATAAGACGCTTCTCAGTAGCAATTCTCTCCTCTTCACGGATCCGCTCTTCTACCTCGGCTGCTTTTCGTCGTTCTTCTTCACGAATGAGCTCCTCATCCCTAATTCGTTTACGTTCTTCCTCTCTAACACGTTCACGTTCCCTTTGGAGTACTCTTTCCTCCTCTGCTTTTTTCTCCGCTTCTAGTCTTGCCTGGATCTCTTTTTTCTGCTGCTCATAGCGAGTAATCATGCTCATTGCCTTATTGAGGTCAAGATCCACTATATAACCTTTAAGCGCATCCAACGTTTTATCTGAAGCCATAGAATTAATTAGAGCGATATCATCACGAATTTTATTTAGCCTGGATGCCATATCATCCTTAACAGCCTTAATAGATACAGAGATATTTTCCCACTTACTGTCATAGATGGATGTTAAGCCGATTTCATCCTGCATGATATCCGGGTAATCAACGATCATTTCTAGGTAGATAGCCTTTATCATTTCCTGCTTCTGAATGCGCTGTTTCTCCTCAAATTCCTTAACTTGATTGTCAAGAACCACGATTGGTTCATTGATGATCTCAATTAGCTGCTTCACATTTTCTTCAAAGGCGGTGTACGGTTTCATAAATTCATTCTTTACCTCAACCTTTTTATCATTAACCGCTTTAGCAATCTTGCGGAGGGTAGCTATGTCTTTCTTTCTCTCCGGCTTATTATCTTCTGTGACTTCTAACTCTTTATAGATTTCCATCTGAGCAGATAACTCAGCTTTTATTTCTTCGAAGTTAGTGGAGATCACTCCAGGTTGCTGTTTTACTAATATCTGCAATTCATTCATTAGAATATGTCCTCCTCTTTTTCCTTCGGTTCTGCAGGTAAATCAAAACCTAAAATAGTTGCTATATCTTTTCTATCAACGGAGTACTTAGATTTCTTTACAACTTCAGATAATACATTTGCCTTTGTCTCAATTTTTAGTAAGCTCTCGTATCTTTCCATAGGAATAGTTACCATCAATTCATTTTCACCCAATATTTTTCTTCCTCCTTAAAATACAAATCTTTATATGTTCCATAATCATTCGGTACACTAATAAACGGTAATTCATTACTGCACGTGCATTTCTCTCCTGGATCAAGAGAAGCTCCGCAATCAGGGCAAGTCCAGTAATATCTCATAGGACTATACCTCCAAGACTCTTACTGCAGCTGCAGTAACCGCCGCTGCACACGCTATGCAAAGATTGTGATCTTGTACTTTAATCAAATCATTAATCTCGCCACACCATTCACAACCAACTTTCTGGATACAGATTTCTCCGTTATCTATGTACATATCAACAGGATCCTTTTCCTTAAGACCAAGTGTTCTGCGATACTCAATCGGCAATGCAATTCTTCCAAGATGGTCTAGCGGTCTATTCATACCCACAATAGTCTTACTTACCCGAATTACCTGTCCGTCTAGATTTAATCCCACTCTGTCATCGCTTGATATTTCAAACATACGTCTAACTTCAATCGGAAGAGTGATTCTCCCTAATTCATCAATCTTTCTAACAATTCCTTTTGCCATATTTAATTTGACCTCCTTCAAATTTAGTGATACAATCACCTTAGATAATTTTGTTTTGGGCTTGTAAGGAATTCGCGGTTCCTACAAGCTTTTTTCTTTTCAATCAACCCTCCATTCACCGTCTGCGGTAAGCTTGTTTATTGCCAACACATCAGCCGCTAAAACTATCAGGAAGATAGTTCCTCTTGTTACTACTTGTCCAATAGATATATTGTTTAAGTCTGATGCTCCCGCTATGCAGTACAAGCCAAACAGCGAGGTAACTAAAACAGTAAATGCAATAAACCCGGCTATTCGTATGAATATTTTATGTAGCAATGCTTGTCCCTCCTTTCCATGTAACATCTCTTTCAAACACCGGCACACTATTTCAGCTGCATTCACTTTTCTCAATACCGTTCTTTATTTAGAACGTTTAGGGTAAAAAAATTTTACTTTAACATTTCATCTAAAGTTATTTCGGGTTTTCCCATTTTTACCAGACGGGTATTAATTGCTTTTTGGATTTTTAGTAGTTCAGTCAATCCAATTTCAACTTTTCTATTTTCTTTCTGACTGTAATTGGATCTCTTACAACCTATCAACAACGCTAGGTCATCCTGCTTTAGTCCTACAAGCTCTCTCCAATACTTCAATTTATGTAGTTTTTTGTCGATTGTTTTAACCATCAAATTCCTCCTTTCTTGTAGAAATGGCATATTTAGTGTCGTTCTATATTTAGAACTCTAAGTGTAGTATAATACCTCGTTTATTCTTTGTCAACAACTTTTTGTTGCAAATTTTAAACTTTTTTGATACAATCGTTACATAATATGAAACGATCCAAGAAATAGGAAGGAAAAATACGATGAATGAATTTGGAAAGCGTTTAAACTTACTTAGAGAAAGAAAAGGAATATCCTATGAAGTGTTAGCTGAGGCAGTTGGCAGTACTAAGTCTTTATTGTGGAGATATGAACATGGTAAATCCGAGCCAGGATTAACCGCATTGATGAACTTGGCCAACTATTTTGGGGTTACTCTGGACTGGCTTGCAGGAAATGGCGAGTTTAATACGATCCAATTCGCGAATAAAAAAGATTATGTTGATGTAATTAATAAATCGATTAATGAAGGTATTACTCCTGAAAAATTAGAGCAATTTATTGATATAATGAGAAAGTAGGTGGGTCCATGAAAAAACCGTCGGTATATCAGAGGAAATCTGATGGTAAATGGGTTGGAGCAATTGAGCTTGATCGAGCTCCTGGTGAGAAACGCAACAGGAAAGTGGTTTATGCCGATTCTGAAAAAGATGTATGGGAAAAATTAAATGAGATTTTATACGAGATTCAGACCAACCAATATGTTGCTCCTGTTAAAGATACTTTAATCGGATTTCTACGTGAATACTACACAGTTTGTCTTACGAAATGGGAACCTACTACTGCTGAACTTTACAAAATGTATATTGATGTACATTTTGAACCATATTTTAAAGATATGAAACTAAGGGATATTAAAACAATCACCCTTGACACTTTTTATAATTACAAACTCACCTCAGAAAGAACACATTGCGTAAAACAAGGCAAGAAAACCGTAACTAAAAAGCTTCCACCATTGAGTAATAACACGGTAATAAAATTAAATAAATTTCTTAAAGCAGCTTTTCGCTATGCAGTAATTAATGATAAGATAAAGAAAAATCCTACGGACGGGGTGAAGTTGGCACCTATAGAAAAATATAAACCTGTGATTTATAA
>JAEWIG010000415.1 GCA_023387295.1 Bacillota bacterium
GGGCGGTATTACAGCACTTTTTGTTGCTGTCTATTTGTCAAAGAGAATGATTTCAAAACCGGAGAGAGAACAGAAGGGGAATGCATAATTTGTCTGATAATCCGACCTTCGAAAGGGACGAGTTATCCATAGTCGTTTCTTTCCTGGGCGGGCTATTACAATAAGCTACAGACATTTGCTTCTCTTTTGTACTGTCTTTTACCCCTTCTTTTAAACATTCGCTAATACACCTCTACTAATTTTCTTTCTTCCTAGATAGTTTTATTTTTCTTTGTGTATAGTCTTTTTAATAAGCTTTTTTAGTATGAGTTTTATTTAACTCTCTGAGTTGATTGGAGCGGAGGGTACTTGACTCCTCGAAAATGCATTCGCATTTTCTTCGTGCGGTGTTATTTCAAGGATGCATATTCAATGTCCTGCGGGAAATGAGGGAAGCGGGAGACCCCACAGGCGGTACGCCGAGGAGGCTCCCGTCCCTCCCCGCGGAAAGCAAGTACCCGCAGTGGAAATCAATGGGCAAACTTTAAAAGCTAAAAACAACAATATGTGCGAAAAAGAGCCTTTTAATATGATATAATCTATGGAAAAAGAATGAATATTCATTCATTTTTATAGGGGGAAGATTATGTCGAAAATAAATTATATTGACGATTTTGCTGCATGGGAAAAGGAATTTACATTTTTTCATCGCATAAAGGTTCGTTTTTCAGAAACGGATATGTTTGGGCATTTAAATAATACGGTTCCATTTACTTATTTTGAACTTGCAAGAATTGAATTTTTTAAGCATAAAGGGTTTATGCAGGACTGGGTGAAAATTGAGAATGAAACGATTCCTGTTGTTGCCGATCTTCAATGTGATTTTATGCAGCAAGTCTTTTTTGATGAAAACATTAATATTTATGTTAAGGCAAATTCAATTGGTACTTCATCCGTTGATCTACATTACATGGGGAAGAAAGAAAACGGATCCATCTGTTTTACGGGTAGAGGGACAATGGTTCAATTTTCAAAAAGGACTAGGAAGGGTGAACCTTGGACTGACCAAATGAGAAAAATGCTTCAGAATCATGTGGAAATGAAAAGCTAAATAAGGAAGGAATCTATCCAGGTTCAATTCCATTTTTTGTAGAGCAGGTGAATAAGCCCTGCTTTTTTTGTTGGAGTAATTTGCATAAATGATATTTAAGTGATATCATAATGATAACAAATAGATATTGTTTGATGGAGGGATAATGAATGAAAGAAAAAGCAATTTTTAAAGTGAATGGGTTTATCGGGATTGTTATCGGTATTATTGTTGCAGCGATTGCCATTTTTTGCTTTAAGGAATTTGTTTTTACCGAAAATATAACGATGCTAGTGATCGGAGCGCTATTAGCACTTATCGTACTTGTTATGAGTACTGGATTTACCGTGGTCCAACCTAATCAGTCAAAGGTATTTACGCTATTTGGAAATTATTTAGGCGTAATTAAGCAAGAAGGTTTTTGGCTCACGATTCCTTTAACTTTTCGAAATAAAGTTTCTCTTCGTGTTATAAATTTTAATAGTGATAAATTGAAGGTAAATGATTTAGAGGGAAATCCGATAGAAATTGCAGCAGTCTTTGTTTATAAAGTTGTCAACTCTGCGAAGGCAGTATTTGATGTAGAAGATTATCATGAATTTGTTCACACACAAAGTGAGACTGGTTTACGACACATCGCTAGTCAATACCCTTATGATAACTTTAATAACGACTTCGAAATCTCACTAAGACAGCATTCAGATGAAGTCGGGGATGAACTAACGAAAGACCTTCAGATGAGATTGGCGGTTGCAGGGGTTGAAATTATTGAAGCTCGCATTATGCACCTTGCCTATTCAAGTGAAATTGCTTCTTCCATGCTCCAGCGCCAACAAGCCAAAGCAGTCTTGGCTGCACGCAAAGTCATTGTTGATGGTGCTGTTACTATGGTAAAATCAGCTATAGAGCAATTAAGCTCAGAGGGCGTTGTTGAGCTTGATGAAGAAAAGAAAGCGCAAATGGTCAATAATTTAATGGTTGCATTAGTTTCCGATAAAGGGAATCAGCCAATCGTAAATACAGGTTCCATTTACTAAGGTTGTGATAGTGTGGCTGAAAAAAAGCGATTTTTGCTCCGTGTCGATCCAAAGATCTATGATTCATTAGAAAAATGGTCTGCTGATGAATTTCGCAGCGTAAATGCGCAAATCGAATTAATTCTAAAAAAAGCACTAAATGATGCAGGAAGATTGAAGAAAGAATAAACAATTTTTCTGCAAAATAAAAAAGATCCTATCCCTGTTAGACGGATAGGATCTTTTTGCTTAAGAAAATTTTAGATAATTAGGGGCTGGATCCATTAAAATAATAATTCGTTCATCCTGAAGGAAATGCAGTCACTTCGAGCCTTTGCCTGACATATGATATCGTGACTAAATATATACCCACTCCAAGGTTCATAGCTGGCGAAAGGCAAGGAGGGTTATAATACTTGAAGGAGAACGAATTCACACATAAGCCGTTACTCACCAAAAGAGAAAGAGAAGTATTCGAACTGTTAGTACAAGATAAAACAACAAGAGAAATCGCTGGTGAATTGTTTATAAGCGAAAAAACTGTTCGAAATCATATTTCGAATGCCATGCAAAAGCTTGGTGTTAAGGGGCGATCACAAGCTGTTGTAGAGCTCCTTCGAATGGGAGAGCTAGAACTTTAACTAAGACCGGCAATCCTCCATGGGGATGCCGGTTTAAATTTTTTGTTGTATTTTTCACTAATAATGATTTCGACCTTGAAATTTCCTCGAAAAAAGGCGAAAATGAATGGCAAAAGGAAGTTACGTGCTTATTTTTTCGAGGGAGCTGACAATACGTAAATAATCATAATGGGGGCTGGATTTATTGGATTTGGAAGAAGTGAATAAAAGGGAAGAAAAAGATATCGTCGCTGTTATTGAAAAAGAATTGCGTTACATATCGGCAATTATTAAGCAAAAAGGAAGAGAAATATTAAGTAATTATAAGATTACTCCACCACAATTTATTGCTCTTCAATGGCTTTTTGAAGAGGGCGATATGACGATTGGTGAATTATCTAATAAAATGTATCTTGCTTTTAGCACGACGACGGATCTTGTCGATCGAATGGAGAAAAACAATCTTGTTCAGCGGGTAAAGGATCCGAATGACAGAAGAGTAGTTCGTATTCATCTTTTAGATGAGGGAGAACGAATTATTGATGAGTGTATTCAAAAAAGACAATTGTATTTAAAAGAAGTTCTTGTTAATTTTTCTGGTGAAGAAGTTCAGCTTTTAGAGAATAATTTAAAGAAATTACATCAAGATATGCGTGGAGAATGAGGCGGTACGTTTTGGAACAACCAATAGGCATCATAGATTCTGGGGTTGGCGGATTAACAGTAGCAAAGGAAATCATGCGCCAACTTCCACATGAAAATATTGTTTACTTAGGAGATACAGCTCGCTGTCCGTATGGACCAAGAACAGGCGAGGAAGTGAAGGCCTTTACATGGGAGCTGACAAGATTTTTATTAACAAAAGAGATTAAGATGTTGATTATTGCCTGTAATACAGCAACGGCAGTTTCGTTAGATGAAATTCAAAGTGAGCTCTCCATTCCGGTGATTGGTGTTATCTCGCCTGGTGCTAGAACAGCGATTAAAAGGACAGATAATCAAATTGTCGGAGTCATCGGTACAGAAGGGACTATTAAAAGTGGAGCGTATGAAAAAGCTCTAAAACAAATAAACAAACAAATAATTGTTCATAGCCTTGCTTGTCCAAAGTTTGTTCCCCTTGTAGAAAGCGGTGAATATGCAGGACATTTAGCAGAGAAAATGATTTCTGAAACTTTAAAACCGTTAAAGAATGTGCCTATGGATACACTTATTTTAGGCTGTACCCACTATCCTCTTCTTGAGCCACTTATTAAAAAAGAAATGGGTAAGCAAGTTAACGTCATAAGTTCAGGTGAAGAAACAGCTAGAGAAGCGAGTACGATTCTTTATCATCATAAAATGCTGAATACGAGTCATGATAAGCCTGAGTATCAATTTTTTACAACAGGTTCAGAAATTATTTTTAAGAAAATCGCATCTGATTGGTTAATAACACCAATTAAACATGTTCATAAAATTAATCTATAAGACCTTCTAACGAAGGTTTTTTTATCGCTGAATACAAACTATGCTAAGATAGAAGAAAAAATGGAAATAGGTGATATTTTTGATTGCTGAGGCAGAACATTATTTAAAGCAATATTTTGGCTACACCTCATTTCGGACTGGACAGAGAGAAATTATTGGAAATTTATTAGCTAAGAAAAACACGCTTGGAATCCTACCGACTGGAGGTGGAAAATCAATTTGCTTCCAAATCCCTGCTCTACTCCTCCCTGGCATTACGATTGTCATTTCCCCCTTAATCTCTCTTATGAAGGATCAAGTAGATGCGCTGACAACGGCAGAAATCCCAGCAACTTTTATTAATAGCTCTCTAATGCAACAGGAATACCGAGAGCGCTTAACGAGAATTCGAAACCAAGAATATAAGCTCGTTTATGTGGCTCCAGAACGCTTCGAATCGGACAGCTTTATAAGTTTGCTAAATTCTGTGGCTATTTCCATGATTGTCTTTGATGAGGCACATTGTATTTCTCAGTGGGGTCATGATTTTCGTCCTAGCTACCGTTCGATCGTAACGAATTTGTCTAGTTTAAATCAGAGGCCAGTTATTGCCGCGCTAACGGCAACTGCGACAAAAGATGTTGCTGATGACATAAGAAATCTATTACATATTCAAGATTCAGATAGTTTTGTCACTGGTTTTTCAAGAGAAAATCTTGCCTTTCATATTTTAAAAGGTGTGAATAAGAGAGAGTTTATTAGTCAATATATTAAACAACATCGAAATGAATCGGGGATTATTTATACATCAAGCCGAAAAGAGGCTGACCAGCTATATCAATACTTTAAAACGCAGAAGCATTCTGTTGCTAAATATCATGCAGGTATGAATGATAGTGAGCGAAAAAATGCGCAAAATGAATTTGTTTATGACAAGGTTGACATCATCATTGCCACGAACGCATTTGGTATGGGAATTGATAAGTCAAATGTACGTTTCGTCATTCACTATAATCTACCCCGTAATATTGAGGCCTACTATCAAGAAGCAGGGCGTGCTGGTCGGGATGGAGAAAATAGCGAATGCTATTTATTATTTTCCCCACAAGATATTCAGTTGCAAAAGTTTTTAATAGAGGAATCCAATTTGGATGCTCAAAAAAGAGAACAGGAATACAATAAATTAAAGCAGATGGTCAGTTATTGTCACACAGAAAAGTGTTTGCAATCTTATATCATTGACTATTTTGACCCGGAAAATAATCAAGAAAGCTGTGGAAAATGCAGCAATTGTCTTGATACGCGAGAACAGGTAGACATTACACAGGAAGCTTTAATGATTTTTTCCTGCATTAAAAGAATGAATGAGCGGTTTGGTGTTACTTTAACTGCCCAAGTATTAAAGGGTTCGCAAAATAAACGAATCAAGGAGTTAGGCTTTACTAAGCTATCGACATTCGGTTTACTTAAGCATTATAAAGAAAAGGAAATAGCTGACATCATTAACTACTTACTTGCTGAGGAGTATTTAATTTTAACAGATAGTCAATACCCTGTGATTAAGCTAGCCGAACGTTCTCTGCCAGTTTTAAAGCAACAAGAAAAGCTATTTATGAAAACAACGATACAACCTCCTGTTATGGAAGTCGAAGAAAACAGTGACCTATTTGAAGTCCTTAGAGTATTACGGAAAAAGCTGGCTGAAGAAGAAGGAGTGCCTCCATATGTTGTTTTTCCAGATACTACTTTAAGAGAGATGAGTCAATACTATCCAACTGAAATAGATGCCATGCTTACAATAAAAGGGATCGGACAAGTTAAGTATGAAAAATATGGCCAATATTTCATGGAGGAAATTAAACGATTTGTTGATGAAAACAATATAGAAATAGATAAACCTGTGATGCAAGGAAATCGTGAGGATAGTCATCCATCTAAGGAAATTCCAAGTTATCTATTGTCATATCAATATTATGTGGAAGGATTAGCGATTAAGGAGATTGCCAAAAAACGCAATTTTTCTTTAGTTACCATTCAAGATCATATCTTCCGTGCAGCAAAAGAAGGACACGAAATTGAATGGAATAAAATATTTGATGAACAAACTGAAGCTTTAGTTTTGGAAGTGATAAAAAGAGTAGGGAATGAAAAACTAAAGCCGATTAAAGATGAACTTCCACCAGAAATTGACTATTTTATCATTAAAGCTGTATTAGCTAAGGATGAAATAAGCAGATAAGCTCCATATACATTTAGAATATGTTCAAAAATTTTCTCCAAAGACGGTCTAAAATTCAAACAGGCTCGTATACATGTAGTACAAACTGTCTTTGGAGGGATTTTATGTCCATAAATAAAAAAACAACTATTGTTACTTCCGTCCTTTTGTCATCCATTTTTTTAGCTGGCTGTGGATTATTTGGAACTGGTGAAAAGGAGAAGAAAATTGACCCACCTAAATCAGTGAACTATACCGATGAGGAAATGACATCTACAGATGGTTCTGAAGGGACGGACTTAGAACAATCAGGAAATGATGCTATTGCAGGTGCAGTTCAAACGGAGCTTTATTTAATTAATAAAGATGGCTATGTAGTTCCACAAACAATGGCTTTGCCATCAACAGAATCAGTAGCGACACAAGCACTTGAATATTTAGTCAAAGATGGACTTATTACTGAAATGCTTCCTAATGGATTCCGCGCTGTTCTTCCAGCAGAGACAAAGCTATCAGTTGACATTAAAGATAAGGTAGCTACAGTTAATTTTTCAAAGGAATTCAAGGATTATCAAGCAGAAGAGGAAATGAAAATATTACAGGCTGTAACATGGACACTGACACAATTTGATTCGGTTGAAAAAGTAAAGTTTCAATTAAACGGTTATGTGCTAGATAAAATGCCAGTAGCAGGGACGCCAATTGGAGAAGCCTTTAGTAGAAACAATGGAATTAATATGGATACAACGGACGTTGTGGACTTAAGCAATACTAAGCCGGTTACTGTTTATTACTTAGGTGGAGAAGAAGGGTCCTATTATTATGTTCCTGTCACAAAACGGGTTTCAAATAGCGTGAATGATAATATTGAGGCTGCTGTAAATGAGCTTATTGAGGGTCCTAGCTATAATGCTAATCTTGAAAGTGATTTCTTAGCTAACGTAGAGCTAGTTGAAAAACCAATTTTTGAAGATGGTAAAGTGATTTTAAACTTTAATGAGGCAGTTTTTAGTAGCTTTGAAGAAAAAATTGTTTCTAGACATCTATTAAATGCGCTTGTTCTTTCTCTAACTGAGCAACAAGGGGTCGAAAGTGTTTCAGTTATGGTTAATGGGGAAGCTGAGCTTGTTGATGATAAGGGAGAGAAATTAACAGAACCAGTAACACGTCCGCAAAAAGTAAATACAGGTAGTTTTTAAACGGGCTGTTTTTGATATACTATATAGTGACATTGAAAGAGGAGGCAAATACTTGCCTCTCTTCTTTATTTAAAAATTTATTTATTAGATGAGTGTTTAGCTTTTGCACTTTTCTAAAGGAGGAATCAGCTTATGCGTGCAGATGGACGTAATGAACAGCAATTAAGACCCATACATATTGATACGAATTTTATAAAGCACCCGGAAGGATCTGTACTAATAAGTGTAGGAGATACAAAAGTAATTTGTACAGCTAGCATTGAGGAACGTGTACCTCCGTTTATGAGGGGAGAAGGAAAGGGCTGGATTACAGCTGAATATTCAATGCTACCGAGAGCAACTGAGCAAAGAACGATTCGTGAATCTTCTAAAGGGAAGGTTTCTGGTCGAACAATGGAAATTCAACGCTTAATTGGTCGTGCACTTCGGGCGGTTGTCGATTTAGAAGCGCTTGGTGAAAGAACAATCTGGATTGATTGCGATGTTATCCAAGCGGATGGAGGCACAAGAACAGCCTCAATTACAGGTGCATTTGTTGCAATGGCTCATGCAATTGAAAAATTAAGTTCAACGAAGAAGCTTGCTAAATACCCACTGATTGATTTATTAGCTGCAACGAGTGTTGGTATTTTAGAAAATAAAGAGGTTGTCGTAGATTTAAACTATATCGAGGATTCGAAAGCATTTGTTGATATGAATGTTGTGATGACAGGTAATGGAGAGTTTGTTGAATTACAGGGAACTGGGGAAGAGGCTACTTTCTCGTATAATGAGCTTCAAGAACTATTGAAAGCAGCGCAAGATGGTATCGCGGAAATTTTCGAAATTCAAAAAGAAGCACTGGGTGAAACGATAACGGGAAAAATAAATCAGAAATAATTTGCTTTAACAAATACACATCGAGGCGAATTTAAAAAGGGAAGGTATGAATATGCAGGAAGTCATTATTGCAACGAAAAACCGTGGGAAAGCAAGGGAATTCGAGCATTTATTTAAGAAGTTTGGATATGAGGTAAAAACATTATTAGATTTTCCTGAAATAGAGGATGTAGAGGAAACAGGAACAACATTTGAGGAAAACGCAATTTTAAAAGCAGAATCTATCTCCAAAGCGTTAAATCGGATCGTGATAGGAGACGACTCTGGATTAGTAGTCGATGCCTTAGATGGCAGACCAGGAATTTTTTCTGCTAGATACGCAGGAGAAGATAAGGATGACGAGGCTAATTTACAAAAAGTATTGAAAGAGCTACAAGATGTTCCTGAAGCGAAGAGACAGGCGCGCTTTTACTGTGCGTTAGCTGTTGCATCGCCAGAGAAGGAGACATTCACTGTTGCTGGAACATGCGAGGGCATCATTTTGCGAGAAAAGAGAGGGTCTTTTGGATTTGGCTATGATCCTATTTTCTTTGTAACGGAAAAAAATAAAGCAATGGCGGAATTAGCACCTGACGAGAAATCCCAAATTAGCCATCGTGCAAGAGCATTAATAAAATTAGAAGATGAGCTCCCAACTTTACTTTCGGGAGCCATAAAATGATGAAAATATTAATTGTCAGTGACAGTCATGGTTTAAAGACTGAGCTACAAATAATAAAACAAAAGCATGAACATGAAGTAGACTTAATGATCCATTGTGGCGACTCAGAGCTTTCTGAGATTGATCCATGTTTAGGTGGCTATTCTGTCGTACGTGGGAATTGTGATTTTGAAGGAAATTTTCCAGAGGAAATCGTTAAAGAAATAGGCGATATACGTATTTATATTACACACGGACATAGGCATTCGGTAAAGTCTACAATATTAAATCTTTCCTACCGAGCAAGGGAAATGAACGCGAATATTGTTTGTTTTGGTCATTCCCATTTCCTTGGAGCTGAAATGATTGATGAAATTTTATTCATTAATCCAGGAAGTATACGGTTGCCTAGAGGTCGTTCAGAAAAAACATATGTCATATTATCGATTGTAGATAATGAATGGATCGTCAAGGTTTATGATTTACAAGGTGGAGAATTAGCGGAATTAACGCAGAAATTCCCCCTTCACAAATAGGAGAAACTGGCATAAACTAGTTAGAGGGAGACAAATGCTCCCTCTAAAAAAGTTATGATTTGATGTTGACTTTTGAACATTAGCCTAATATAATAAAACTTGTCTTTAATAACTTGTCCCAGTAGCTCAGCTGGATAGAGCAACGGCCTTCTAAGCCGTCGGTCGGGAGTTCGAATCTCTCCTGGGACGTCAGAAAACTTGACGAAAAAGCAGCATTAATTGTTCGTAATAACAATTAATGCTGCTTTTTTATTTGTAAAACTAAATCGTCGTCAGTTTCTTTGAACAAGCCTTGATGTACGAAGTAATCACCAGCGTAGAGAAATGAAGATGACGCCATTTACATTCTGGCTTATCATCAGAGACACATGCTTGTTTTTTGTTGAAAAAAATTCACAAATTAACAAAATGAACAAAGAATAAGAAACTTATACATTCGTTAAGAAAAAAGAATAAACTTATCAATGATTTGAAAATATTTTTTATTTTATAAATGTGAATAAACCAACAATGAAAACGGATACAATCAATCAGATTACTTTAAATGTTCGAAAAATTAATAAAAGGGTGTTGACGATTCGAGAAAATGAGCGTAAGATAGTCCTCAATATAAGGAGTTAAATATTCAGTAAACATATAATTTTTGCTTTAGGTTTACAAAATATCTTATTATTTTTTTTATAATAATTTTATCGGTTTAAAGTATTAAAAAATAAATTATTTAAAAACGAAGAAGAGGATAAGTAGTTTTATGCTTAGAAATTTTCAGAGAGCCGGGGGAGCTGGGAGCCGGTAATTTCACATAAAATGAACTCACCTCAGAGTGCTAGCTTGAAAGATTTTTGTCAATTAGAGCTAGTCGGGTGCACATCACCCGTTATCAAAACGAACAGGAAACTGTTCATAAGTGCATGCGATTTTTGCGTGAATTTAGGGTGGTACCGTGGAACAGGTGATCAAGCCTTTTCATCCCTTATAGCCTAATATATAGGTTTATGAGGGATGGAAAGGCTTTTTATATTGCAAAAATAAAGGGAAAAAAGAGGAGGTTTAATACAAATGTTGCAGGAAGCTGCCGTAACAGACTCGAAAGCACAAAGTGAAAATCTTACTGGTGCCGATCTGTTATTAGAAGCGTTGAAGAGGGAAGAGGTAGAAGTCATTTTTGGATATCCGGGTGGTGCTGTTTTACCGATTTATGACAAATTATACGATTCAAAAATTCTTCACGTGTTGCCGAGACATGAGCAAGGAGGAATTCACGCTGCGGAAGGATATGCGAGAATTTCTGGTAAGCCTGGAGTTGTTATTGCTACGTCTGGTCCAGGTGCGACGAATATTGTTACAGGTCTCACAGACGCAATGATGGATTCTCTTCCACTCGTCGTATTTACAGGTCAGGTTGCAACGGGAGTAATTGGGACAGATGCTTTCCAAGAAGCGGATATACTTGGTATTACAACTCCGATAACAAAATATAACTATCAAATTCGGAATATTGAAGATATTCCTAGAATTGTGAAAGAAGCCTTTTATATTGCTACAAGTGGAAGACCAGGTCCAGTTTTAATCGATGTTCCAAAGGATATTGCAGCTTCGACTGTAACGGAAACTCCAAAGGAACAAGAAATTCATTTACCTGGCTACCAACCAACCATTCAGCCAAACTACCTGCAGATTCGCAAGTTAACGGAGGCTGTGAGCAGAGCAAAGAAACCGGTTATTCTGGCAGGTGCAGGAGTACTACATGCTAAAGCGGCTGAAGAGCTAAAAGCTTATGCGGAACAACAGCAAATTCCAGTAATACACACATTACTTGGTTTGGGAGGATTTCCTGCTGACCATAAATTATTCGTAGGGTTGGCAGGGATGCACGGCTGTTACACAGCAAATATGGGTTTAAGTGAATGTGACTTGCTTATCAATTTCGGAGCAAGATTTGATGACCGCCTAACAGGAAATTTACAACATTTTGCTCCATGTGCAACAGTTGCTCATATCGATATTGACCCAGCTGAAATTGGGAAAAATGTTCAGACTGAAATCCCAATTGTCGCGGATGCTAAGGAAGCATTAACTGCACTTTTACAACAGGAAGGGAAGCCGCCAGCACATAAGGAGTGGCTTGAGCAAATTCAAAAGTGGCAGGAAGAATATCCATACTATTATGGTGAGTCCTCTGTCTTAAAGCCACAAAAAGTAATGGAAATGCTCTATGAAAAGTCAAAGGGCGAGGCAATTGTTGTCACCGACGTCGGTCAGCACCAAATGTGGGCCGCACAGTATTATCAATTCAAAAAGGCAGATAGATGGGTAACTTCAGGAGGTTTAGGAACAATGGGCTTCGGACTTCCAGCAAGTATCGGAGCACAGTTTGCAGACCGAGAAGCATGTGTCATTGCTGTACTAGGAGATGCTGGTTTTCAAATGTCAACACAAGAGCTTTCTATCATCCAGGAATACAATCTTCCGATCAAAATTGCGATTTTCAATAACAATGCACTTGGAATGGTAAGACAATGGCAGGAGATTTTCTACGATTCTAGATTTTCTCATAGTAAACCGTCCACTCAGCCTTCATTTGTAAAGCTTGCTGAAGCGTATGGAATAAAAGGATATGTAATCAAAACGTCAGAAGAGGCAGAAACGATTTTGGATGAAGTAATGAATAGCAATGAACCAGTGCTGTTAGATTTTAGAATTGATCCTGATGAAAACGTCTATCCAATGATTGCACCTGGCAAAGGATTACATGAAATGGTAGGTGCTAAGCCTTGAAAAGAATCATCTGCATGACAGTCATAAATAGCCCTGGTGTTTTAAATAGAATTACAAATCTATTTTCTAAACGCAATTACAATATTGAAAGTATTTCTGTTGGCTTAACTGAACAAGAGGGAATTTCAAGAATTACATGTGTTGCTCATGTTGAAAGCGACAGGGATATTGAACAAATTACAAAACAACTGAACAAACAAATTGATGTTCTAAAAGTTGTGGATATTAGTGACCAAGCCATCGTCGCTCGTGAACTAGCCTTAATCAAGGTACCGACGACTTCTCAAACAAGAAATGAAATTTACTCACTAATCGAGCCATTTCGTGCCACTGTCATCGATGTGAGCAAAGACAGCCTTGTTATTCAATTAACGGGAGAGTCAGATAAAATTGAAGCATTTATCGAACTAATCAAGCCTTATGGTATTAAAGAGCTAGCGAGAACGGGAGTAACAGCATTCCCACGCGGTACACAGCGCACCGCTAGCCAACAAAAACCATATTCAATTGTTTAAAAAATAAAAAAAGATAAATAGAGAGGGAGAAATAAAAATGGCGAAAATGTATTATAACGGAGATGCAAATGCAGCATATTTAAACGGGAAAAAAGTAGCGGTAATTGGTTATGGATCACAAGGTCATGCTCATGCACAAAACATGAGAGATAGCGGTGTGGAAGTTGTTATCGGCTTAAGAAAAGGAAAGTCTTGGGATAAAGCAGTAGAAGATGGCTTCCAAGTTTACTCAGTAGACGAAGCAACTGCTCAGGCAGATGTTGTCATGATTCTATTACCGGATGAGCTCCAGCCGAAAGTATATAATGAAGAAATTGCACCAAATTTAACGAATCAAGCACTAATGTTCGCTCATGGATTCAATATTCATTTCAGTCAAATCGTACCTCCAAATGATTGTGATGTACTTCTTGTAGCTCCTAAAGGACCGGGTCATCTTGTAAGAAGAACATACGAGCAGGATGCAGGTGTTCCAGCATTATTTGCTATCTATCAGGATGTAACAGGTGAAGCAAAAGAACTAGCGTTAGCATATGCAAGAGCAATTGGCTCATTAAGAGCTGGTGCGTTAGAAACAACATTCAAAGAAGAAACAGAAACAGATTTATTCGGTGAACAAGCAGTTCTTTGCGGAGGCTTAACATCGCTAGTTAAAGCAGGGTTTGAAACATTAGTAGAAGCAGGCTACCAGCCAGAATTAGCCTACTTTGAATGCTTACATGAACTGAAACTAATTGTGGATCTAATGTATGAAGGTGGACTTGAAGGAATGCGCTATTCTATTTCTGATACAGCTCAATGGGGAGATTTCGTAAGTGGTCCTCGTGTTGTAGATGGAAGAGTAAAGGAAGAAATGAGAGCCATTCTAAAAGATATTCAAGATGGAGAATTTGCAAAAGGCTGGATTCTAGAAAACCAAGCAAACCGTCCTGTATTCAATGCAATTAATAATCGAGAAAATGTGCATCAAATTGAGCAGGTTGGTAGAGAGCTTCGAAAAATGATGCCGTTTGTCAACAGTGAGAAGAAGAAAGAAGTTGTTGCAAGTGCAAAAAATTAAAATATTCGACACCACTCTACGAGATGGGGAACAGTCACCCGGTGTAAACTTAAATTTTTCTGAAAAATTAGAAATCGCAAAACAGCTAGAAAGATTAAATGTTGATATTATCGAAGCTGGTTTTCCTGCCGCATCAAAAGGAGATTTCACCTCTGTCCAAAAGATTGCCCAGACGATTCGAAATTGCTCGGTCACTGGACTTGCAAGAGGAGTTATAACAGATATTGATGCTGCATGGGAGTCATTAAAAGACGGTGCAGAGCCAAGACTTCATACATTTCTAGCAACTTCGCCAATCCATCGTCAATATAAATTGAAGATGTCAAAGGAAGAGGTCATAGAAACAGCTGTCAGTACAGTGAAATACGCAGCTAAAAAGTTCCCGATCATTCAATGGTCTGCGGAAGATGCGTCAAGAACAGAGCTACCGTTTCTAGCAGAAATTATTGAGAAAGTCATTCAAGCAGGTGCACATGTTATTAATATTCCTGACACGGTTGGATATGGGACACCACAGGAATACGGTCAGATTTTTAAATACTTAAGAGAACATGTTCCTTCAATTGATAAAGTATCACTTTCCACTCATTGTCATGATGATCTAGGGATGGCGATTGCAAACTCTCTTGCAGCTATTGAAAATGGAGCTACTCAAGTAGAAGGAACAATTAACGGAATTGGAGAAAGAGCAGGTAATGCTGCACTTGAGGAGCTTGCAGTAGCACTTTATATAAGAAATGATTATTACAAGGCAACAACAAGGATGAACTTGCAAGAAATTAGTCGAACAAGTAGCCTTGTTAGCAAACTTACAGGAATGGTTGTACCTGCTAATAAAGCGGTTGTTGGTCGAAATGCTTATGCTCATGAGTCCGGTATTCACCAAGACGGTGTATTGAAAGAGAAAACGACGTATGAAATTATTTCTCCAGAATTAGTAGGATTCCAGTCTAACTCATTAGTACTTGGTAAGCATTCAGGCAGACATGCGTTTAAAAATCGCCTAAATGAGCTAGGTTTAAATGTTCCTGAGGAAGAAATTAAAACACTATTTGTTTCATTTAAAGACCTTGCTGACCGTAAAAAAGAAATCACGGATGAAGATCTTGTGGCGCTTGTACTTGGAGATAGGCTTTCAACAGAAGAACGCTTTTACGAGCTTATTCAAATTCAAGTTCAATATGGTACGAACCAGGTTCCGACTGCAACTGTGACTTTATCTGGTCCGGAAAAAGAAATCATTCAAGAAGCTGGAACAGGTGCGGGAAGCATCGAAGCGCTGTATAACACACTAGAAAAATGTGTTGAAGGAGAGATTCATTTACTTGATTATCGAATTCAATCGGTTGGAGCTGGAAGGGATGCTCTTGCACAAGTTTATGTTAGCTTGAAATATTTGGATACTGAAACAAGTGGGCGTGGACTTGCACAGGACGTGCTTGAGGCTTCAGCAAAAGCTTATCTAAATGCAATTAATCGTGTGATTTATATGAATAATAAAATTCCTATTTTAAATGCAACCAATTAGTAGAACGGTAATAAAAGTGAAAAATTTTCACCAAAAATGACGGAGGGGTAATCATGAAAAAACGTATCGCTGTACTTCCTGGAGATGGAGTCGGAAAAGAAGTGGTCAAAGGTGCAATAGAAATTCTACAGGCTGTTGGAGAGCGTTTTGGACACCAATTCGATTTTCAATACGGAAAGATCGGTGGAGAAGCAATTGATGCGCTTGGTACCCCATTACCCGATGAGACAATTGAGCTATGCAAGCAAAGCGATGCGGTATTACTAGGTGCAGTTGGTGGGCCTAAATGGGAAAGCCAACCTGTACACCTTCGTCCTGAACGTGGTCTTCTTAAAATTCGAAAAGAATTAAACCTATATGCAAACTTAAGGCCGACAACTTATTATGCGAGTCTAGTAGACTCTTCCCCACTTCGGGCAGAAGTGATAGAAGACGTGGATATGTTAATGGTTCGAGAATTAACAGGTGGTTTATATTTTGGGAAACCTAGTGAACGAACAACTAAAGATGGGGAAGAATCAGTTGTAGACACGTTGTTTTATAAGCGAGAAGAAATGTATCGGGTTATTAAACTCGCGTTTGAGCTAGCGAAAGAAAGAGGCCAAAAGGTCACTTCAGTTGACAAGGCCAATGTATTAGAATCCAGTCGAATGTGGCGGGAGGTTGCAGAAGAAGTTTCTCGTGACTATCCAACTGTAACACTTGAACATATGCTTGTCGATAATGCAGCTATGCAAATGATTCGCAGACCAAAGCAGTTCGATGTTGTTGTAACAGAAAATTTGTTTGGAGACATTTTAAGTGATGAAGCTTCTGTTTTGACAGGCTCCTTAGGAATGCTTCCTTCCGCAAGTTTATCTGAAAACGGTCCATATTTATATGAGCCTATTCATGGCTCAGCTCCTGATATTGAAGGAAAAAACATTGCCAATCCAATTGCAACGATTCTTTCAGCAGCTATGATGCTTCGTCTATCTTTTGGTATGAAGGAAGAGGCGAAAGCCATCGAAAATGCTGTAAATCAGGTCCTTGATATGGGATATCGAACAAAAGATATTATGGCATTCGGCAAAAAGCAAATTTCAACGAGTGAAATGATAAAAGAAATTAAAGCGACTTTTCTTGATAATGAAGCCATCATGAACATCATGAGTGCATATGCATAGAAAAGCGTAGGCGGCTTCGGAACAATTAAAGAACAAATTGTTCCTGCGATGTGAATTCATAGAAGCTTTCCTATGCGCTCAGGGGCGACAAGCATAAGGCGATTCGGCAGGAAGGTTGTTCTTTAACCTTCTTGTCGGATTGACTTATGACCTCGAGCCCCTAGCCGCCGAAGCTAGACAAATAGAAAAAGCGTAGGCGGCTCGCCCAGGTGCGAGTAGATTATACCCTTATGAGATAAAGGAAACACGACCTTCGATTGGTCGTTTTTCTTTTAAAAATGCTCTTTGTTGATATTGCAAATTTGTTGATTAGAGTGGAAGGCACGAGACTCCTGCGGGAAGTGCGAGTCAATGGGAGACCCCGCAGGAGCGTGTGCTCCGAGGAGGCTCCCGGACCGCCCGCGGAAAGCGAGTGCCTGTAGCGGAAATCAACAGGTACGTTTAACACAGCCTTAACAAATGCAGATAAGCCATACTAAGAGAAATCGTTTAGAAGGAGGAAGAAAATGGGGAAATCTATTGTTGATAAAATATGGGAAAAACATATTGTTCACCAGGAAGAAGGAAAGCCGGATTTATTATATATAGACCTTCATCTTGTTCATGAGGTCACTTCTCCACAAGCCTTTTCAGGTTTGAGAATGAAGAATAGGAAGGTAAGAAGACCAGATAAAACCTTTGCTACTGTTGATCACAATATCCCAACTGATAACCGTTTTGAAATTAATGATGTGGTTGCTTTAAATCAAATGACGACATTAGAAAAAAATTGCCAAGAGTTTGGCATACAGCTAGCTGGAATAGATAGTCCAGAGCAAGGGATTGTTCATGTAATAGGACCTGAACTTGGATTAACACAGCCAGGAATGACGATTGTTTGTGGTGATAGCCATACCTCGACTCATGGAGCATTCGGGTCGATAGCATTTGGAATTGGAACAAGTGAAGTGGAGCATGTAATGGCAACCCAGACCATTTGGAGAGCAAAGCCAAAAACGTTGAAGCTTGAAATAAACGGTAAATTAAAAAGTGGTGTTACAGCAAAAGATGTGATTCTTTATATTCTTGCTTCGCATGGCATCGATTTTGGAAATGGATATGTAATTGAATATTGTGGTGATACGATTCGAAATATGACGATGGAAGAAAGAATGACCATATGTAATATGTCAATTGAAGGTGGAGCTAGGGCTGGCCTTGTCAGTCCAGACGAAACGACATTTTCTTATATAAAAGGAAGAAAGTACGCACCAAAGGGAGATGATTTCGCGGCAACAGTTGAAAACTGGAGGCTGTTAGCGTCGGATGATGACGCTGTTTATGACAAGACCATTACGATAGACGCGAATGATGTAGCACCAATGGTAAGCTGGGGAACAAATCCAGCGATGACAGCGAAAGTAAATGATCGGGTTCCAACATTTGCAGAATGCAAGTCAGAATTAGAGAAGAAGTCACTGGAAAGAGCATTAGAATACATGGGCTTACAAGAAGGACAGCGAATTGAGGATATTAAAGTTCAGCATGTTTTTATCGGCTCATGTACGAATTCAAGAATTGAAGATTTACGCCAAGCTGCTTCAATTGCGAAAGGAAGTAAAGTTCATTCAAATGTAAGAGCTCTCGTTGTTCCTGGATCTCAGCAGGTGAAGAAACAAGCTGAATTGGAAGGACTAGATGTGGTTTTTAGAGAGGCAGGATTTGAATGGAGAGATTCAGGCTGTAGCATGTGCTTAAGTATGAATAATGATATCGTACCTAACGGAGAGCATTGTGCTTCGACGTCTAATCGAAATTTTGAAGGACGTCAAGGTTCTGGTGCGAGAACACATTTGGTTAGCCCTCTCATGGCCGCAGCTGCAGCGATTAACGGTAAATTCGTGAATGTAAGTGAATGGAAAACGGTAGAAACGGTATAGTTGAAAAAAAGAGGAGGGACTAAATTTGACGGCTTTTACAATATTAGAAGGAAAAGCAGTTGCATTAGATCGAGCAAATGTAGATACTGATCAGATAATTCCAAAGCAATTTTTAAAAAGAATTGAGAAAACAGGCTTTGGTAAATATTTGTTTTATGATTGGCGCTACACGAAGGATGAGGAGCTAAACCCGGATTTTGAATTGAATTTTCCAGAAAACCAAGGGGCGGAGATCTTAATAGCTAATGAAAATTTTGGTTGTGGGTCTTCAAGGGAGCACGCGCCATGGGCTTTATCAGATTTCGGTATAAAAGCTATTATTGCTCCTTCATTTGCAGATATTTTTCACCAAAATTGCTTGAAAAATGGGATGCTTCCTATTCCATTACAGCCAGAGGAAGTTAATTATTTATTGGTACAAGCAAAGAATCAGCCTTATGAGCTAAAGATTGACCTTGAAAAAGAAACAGTTTCTGATCAAAAAGGCTTTTCTACGAAATTTCCTATTAATGCCTATTGGAAAAAGATGCTCATGAATGGCTGGGATGAAATCGAAATTACGCTACAATTAGAAAATAAAATAAGTAAGTATGAAAAATTAGATGTTTCTTAAACAAAAAGAGGCTGGGACAAAACCCACCTCTAACATGAAAAAGCCGGTGAAATTTTACGACAAGTAAAATTTCACCGGCTTTGATTATTTTTGCATTAAAATAAGGACCACTTCTGATAAAATTAAGTTAC
>JAEWIG010000416.1 GCA_023387295.1 Bacillota bacterium
TTAACTTCAATAGAGATTTTAACAAAGATCCTTTTATTGTTATTTGGGAGCTAACACAAGCATGTCAATTGAAATGTTTACATTGTCGTGCTGAAGCACAATATAAAAGAGATCCTCGTGAGCTGTCATTAGAAGAAGGAAAAGCGTTAATTGACCAGTTTCATGAAATGAATAATCCTATGCTTGTGTTTACCGGTGGAGATCCGTTAATGAGGGAGGATGTTTTTGAAATTGCGGACTATGCCGTAAAAAAAGGTGTCCGTGTATCGATGACTCCAAGTGCAACGCCAAATGTTACGAAACGGGCAATCGAAAAAGCGAAGGAAGTAGGGCTTTCTCGGTGGGCGTTCAGCCTTGATGGTCCAAATGCGAAAATTCATGATCATTTCCGTGGAACGGAAGGCTCATTTGATTTAACGATTGAAAGAATTAAATATTTACACGAACTAGAGATTCCAGTACAAATCAATACTGTTATTTCTCGTTATAATATAGACCACCTCGATGAAATGGCAAAAGTAGTAGAAGATTTACAATGTGTTCTATGGAGTGTGTTTTTCCTTGTTCCAACTGGAAGAGGACAGGAAACGGATATGATTTCACCTGTTGAACACGAGAAAGTGTTTACTTGGCTGTATAATTTAAGTAAAAAAGTACCTTATGATATTAAAACGACAGCTGCTCAGCATTACCGTAGGGTTGTTATTCAGAATAAAATGAGTGAGGCTAGGGAACATAAAGATGAGATTGAATATTTAGATGCCTTAACACAACAAGGTTTAACAGGATCGATTGATGGCTTAGGACGAGCTCCTAAGGGGGTTAATGATGGAAATGGCTTTGTTTTCATTTCCCATATTGGAGACGTATATCCAAGTGGTTTACTACCTGTTAAAGCAGGAAATGTAAGGGAAACACCATTAGCTGAAATCTACCGTGACTCACCAGTCTTTAAGGATTTAAGAAATCCTGATAAATACAAAGGGAAATGCGGTGAGTGTGAATTCAGATATGTTTGTGGTGGCTCTCGTTCAAGAGCTTTTGCGATAACAGGTGATTATATGGAGAGTGAGCCTTTCTGTGTTTACATCCCAAAGGCATTAAGAAAAAAAGAATAGATATAAAGTGCAGCAAAAACTTTGCTGCACTTTTAAACTTATTATACAATATAGGATAAGAATGTTTTTGGAATCGTTTTCATATATTTATTGGAAAATGATTAATGACAACATCATGACAATTTATGCAACATTGTTAACATATAAGTAGTATTATGTTGTAATAATTGTAGTACCTTAATCACAAGAGTTATTTCAAAGATCACTCTTAAATGGAGTTGACTAAAATGGATAAGAAGATTATTAAAGATAAATTAAACAGACCACTGAGGGATTTACGCATATCTGTCATCGATAGATGTAATTTTCGCTGCACTTACTGTATGCCAGCTGATATCTTTGGAGAAGATTTTGCTTTTTTACCAAAAGAAGAATTACTTTCCTATGAAGAGATCGAGCGTCTAGCAAAAATATTTGTTGGACTAGGTGTTGAAAAGTTTAGACTTACAGGTGGTGAGCCATTACTTCGAAAGGATATGCCACGATTAATTGAAAAGCTATCAGCCCTTGAAGGAATTAAGGACATTGGCTTAACTACTAATGGAGTTTTGCTACCCAAATATGCGAAAGATTTAAAGAAAGCTGGGTTAATGCGAGTTAATATTAGTTTAGACACTTTAAATTCAGAGTTGTTTGGGCAAATAAATGGACGCCAAGTAGGAGTAGATCCTGTCTTAAAAGGAATAAAAGCAGCAAAAGATGCGGGGTTAGGCGTAAAAATTAATATGGTTGTGAAAAAAGGGTTAAACGACTCTGAAATACTACCAATGACGGAATTTTGTAAAAATAATGGGTTGCAGCTCCGCTTTATCGAGTTTATGGATGTTGGTAGTACGAATGGCTGGAAAATGGATGATGTGATTACGAAGAAGGAAATTTACGAACTACTAAAAGAAAACTATGAGCTAGAACCAGTGAATCCAAATTACTATGGTGAGGTTGCAAAACGGTACCGATATGTAGGAACAGATATTGAAGTGGGCTTTATATCTTCCGTTTCAGAATCATTCTGCTCGACCTGCACCCGTTCAAGACTTTCTGCGAACGGTCAAATTTTCACATGTCTCTTTAATGGAGAAGGGCATGATATTAAGGAATTCATGCGTAAAGGTGTGACAGATGAGGAAATAGAAAACCGAATCATCGAAATATGGAATGGACGTACAGATCGCTATTCAGATGAGCGAACAGCTGAAACAATTAAAAATCGAAAGAAAATTGAAATGTCATATATTGGTGGTTAATTTATGAGCAAAAAAGAAATCAGCAAATGCCGATTTCTTTTTTGCTTATATGGGAGATTACGTTATTGTCTTAATGAATTAAATATATCTAGGGAATAGAATATTATTCTCTAAATGGACATGCATAAATGTATCTGCTTCTAATTTCTCTAAACGCTTATAAACAAGCGTATATGTTCCACAAGCTTCAAGTGGGAGTTCATAATCATAAGTCGCTTCTCTTAATTGTCTTAAAAGCTTTCCAGCGTGGTCATGCTCTTTTTCAAGTTCAGTAATGTAATTAATGATCTCTTCGCGATTTTTAATAGTAGGATTATCTAATTGGAGTAGCAAAGGGAATACCGATTCATCCTCTTTTGCTGTATGGTCAATCATTTCTTTTTTAAATTCATAAAATAATTCATAGACCTTGATTAGTTCGGGATGTCTGTCACCATGGACTTTCGCGACTTTCGTTACATAAGGACTTAATAGCGCAAGTTCTTCTAATAGCGGATGGTGATATCGTGACTGAATATGCTCTATTATTTCGGTAGAAGTACTATCTATCCAGACTTCCATATTGTCCTTTTGATTTTCTTCTTTCATGAAAATCGCTTTTAAATCCTCCATCAGCTGGGCTAGATTAACCGACTGTTCAGAAGCAGCTTGAATTAAGGGGATATTACCACCGCAGCAGAAATCTATTCGATAGCGTTTGAAAACGTCACTTGTTTTTGGAAGTTCATTTACAATATCTCTAACTAACGAGTCTTGTGAAAATGGAATATTCATAATTCAAATATCCTCCTTCAATTATTTAATTACTTCATAAGAATAAATGATATTTACATTCTATAAGGTGACCACCATCACACTTATGTCAGTTTTTCGAAAAATAGTTATGAAACTTTAGATGTGATGTTTGTCATCTTGAATCCTACGCAGTACAGATATAATATTAAATTGTAAAAACTAAATATAATGAACATACAATGAAAGCATCTGTAACAATTTTCTTGAAATACTAGTGGCTTGGAGATGATTGAAATGTTAGAAAGAAGAATTCCGATTCCTGTCGCGGAAGCGGTTACTCGAATAATGAATTTTGCCAGTACAGGACAAACAGAGTATGTATCGATAAATGAGAGCTTTGGTAGATATCTATCTGAAGATATAAAGGCTACAAATAATGTTCCACATTTTGACAAGGCTCCATACGATGGCTTTGCCGTTCGGACGATCGATACGAAAGAAGCTTCAAAAGATAATCCAGTTGAGTTTGAGGTTGTTGACCATATCGGTGCAGGAATGCTTGCATCAGAGAAGGTTTCTGCGTTCCAAGCTGTTCGGATTATGACTGGAGCACAAATGCCTGCTGAATGTGATGCTGTCGTCATGCTTGAGCTTGCAAAAGCCTATGAAAGAGACGGCAAAAGCTACATGTCTATTAAACGTTCTTATAAACCCGGTGATAATGTTTCATTCACAGGTGAGGATGCGAAAAAAGGAGATATCCTCATTAAAAAAGGGACGAAAATCAATCCAGGTGTCCAAGCTATTCTAGCAACCTTTGGCTATGCATCAGTTCCGGTTGCCAAAAAGCCTGTTGTTGGTCTATTTGCAACAGGTACAGAGCTACTGGATGTCGATGAGCCTTTAGAGCCTGGGAAAATTAGAAATAGTAATTCCTATATGATTGCATCGCAAATTGAACGAGCTGGAGCGGAAGTACAATATTTCGGAAAGCTTCCAGATGTTTTTGAAACTTGTTTTGACGCAGTTAACAATGCATTAAGCAAAGTGGACATGCTCATTACGACAGGTGGGGTTTCCGTAGGAGATTTCGATTACCTACCAGCAATTTATGAAAAGCTGCAAGCGAACGTATTATTCAACAAAGTGACGATGCGACCAGGGAGTGTCACAACGGTTGCGGAGTTAAATGGTAAGCTGTTATTTGGTTTATCTGGAAATCCATCTGCTTGTTATGTTGGATTTGAACTGTTTGCAAGACCAATCATCCGCACGATGTTATTTACAGACAAACCGCACCTTCGAAAAGAAAAAGCGATTTTACAAGTGGATTTCTTAAAGGCAAATCCGTTTACTCGATTTGTTAGAAGTGCTTACACGATTCAGGATGGAAAGTTAATTGTTTCTCCAAGTGGTTTAGATAAATCTAATGTCGTGATGAGTCTAGCTGGGGCGAATTCATTAATGATTTTACCTGGTGGAACGAGAGGATATGAAGCTGGGACGGAAGTAGACGTTCTAATGCTGGAAGATTATAATGGAAGCGAATGGCCGTGGTAAAAAGGCCCGTTGTTTTCCAAGTTGTAGGCTATCAAAATAGTGGTAAAACAACTCTTGTAAAAAAAATCATCGAAAAGCTTACGGAAAGAAGCTTTTCAATTGCAACAATAAAGCATCATGGTCATGGCGGTAAGCCGGACATGATAGAAAACAAAGATTCCAGTGAACATATTCTCTCAGGTGCGATCGCTTCGCTTGTAGAAGGTGATGGTCGATTACTGTTGCAGGGAGAAAAGTCGAACTGGACAATTACGGAACAACTAGAAATCCTCAATTCATTAAACCCTGAGATTATTATCATTGAAGGACATAAAAATGAGGACTATCCAAAGGTTGTTATTTTAAGAACGGTAGAAGATCGTGAGTTACTAGAGAAATTAACGAATATAAAAGCTGTATTATATTGGGATGAGAGTTTAGAGAAAGAAAAAAATAAATTCTCCAGCCTACCTTTTTTTTCAATACGAGAGGAACAAGCTTGCGAATGGATATGTACATGGTTAACAAATCAATGCAACTAATCGGGAGCTAATGTTGAAAAACCGTCACAAAATGACGGTTTTTTCGTTTTTTGTGATCAGATTCACTATTGTTAGAAGTTATTATGTATATAGTAGGAGTAGGAAACTCGGATGGAGGGATGAACATGAATCTTTGTATGCCGAAACAGCACGGGGCATGGGCGATGCTTATTATCCCATTTTGGTTAGGGGTTGCTGCTTCTGAATTTTTATGGACTCACATTGCTTTTTTTATTGGCTGGCTGTTATTATATTTGGCTACTTATCCAATGCTTTTATTATTCAAGAAGAAAAAAATATCGTATTATGCAAAATGGACGGGCATCTATTTAACACCAGCCATTATTTTATTATTAATTCCACTATTTGAAAGGCCATCTATCGTGATTTTTGGATTAGCGATGATTCCGTTTTTCTTTATTAATGCCTATTATTCAGCTAAGAATAATGAAAGAGCATTAGGGAATGATTTGAGCGCCATTACTGTATTTGCCATCGCTGGATTAGCAAGTAGTTATTTGCCTTATGGGGAAATAACTTCATTAGCCATTACTGGATTTATCACGTCAGTGTTATTTTTTATTGGCTGTACTTTCTATGTGAAATCAATGATTAGAGAGAAAAAAAATCCAACGTATAAATGGATTTCGTGGATTTTCCATTTGGCAGTGGTGATTGTTTGGGGAATAGCAGGCGAGTGGATGATAGCGATTGCTTTTTTACCAAGCTTTTTTAGAGCGGTTTACTTTTACGGAAAAAAAATTACGATAATGCAATTAGGGATTGTTGAAATAATCAATGCAACCATCTTTTTTATCGTCATGTTAATTGCATTATAATCATGAACATAGGAATGCGAAAGAGGCTGGGACAAAACCCACCTCTAACATGAAAAAGCCGGTGAAATTTTACGACAAGTAAAATTTCACCGGCTTTGATTATTTTTGCATTAAAATAAGGACCACTTCTGATAAAATTAAGTTAC
>JAEWIG010000039.1 GCA_023387295.1 Bacillota bacterium
CTTATCGGCTTAAATACTGTATTCTGCCCAGTTCTAATCCAAGGTGTCCTTGAATAGTTAGACTGAAAACGATTTTTCAAACCGTTAGCAAGAAGGCTAAATGATATCGTCGTAAATAATAAGACGATTAACGGAACTATAAGGATATGGGTATTACCGTAAATATTTCCCCTAGCTTGTCCAACTAAACCAGAGATCTCCTTCGTTATGGAAAGATATATAAGCGGATCAAACCGAACTAGTGTCCCCCCAATAAAAATATTCATTAAAGCAAGCTGCCCCATAATCGTAATGACATACACAATTTCTAATATAAATGTAACGAGCAAGGATTCTTTCATTAGCGGAAAAATATGCTTCCAAATTAGCCGATTCTTACTAGCACCTAGTACCTTTCCCGCTTCAATATAAACAGATTTATAGAGTTCAGCTGTTTTCAATCTAACAGATGAGACAATACTAGGAATACTAATAATAGATGCAATCAAAATAAAATATCCAATTAGTGTCCTCGGTTCTAAAATACTATTAAAACTTATAGGTCTCATAAAGAAATAGAGAATCAAAAATAGCGGAACATAGCTCCATGCATTCTCAAACGCAATAATCCAGCTCGGTGTCCTTTTCCAAGTTCCCACATACAAGCCAATAATCGAACCAAAAAACATTTTAATTGACGTTACAATAAGAGCAATTAGCACGGTGTAGCGCAAGCCATGTAAAACCATTGATAAAAGATCATAGCCCCATTTATCTGTGCCTAATGGATAACTTTCTAATTGAAACGGTTTTATTGGCGGTGAAATCACCTTTCCATCCGTATATTGTGTCTCAAGCGTTATTGTTAAGGGATGTGGTGCCAGGATGGGTCCGAATAAGCAAAGAAAGAACAAAATGGCTACAAAGAAAAAACCTACATACAACGAATAATTAAGCCTAAAAATTTTATTCATAAATAAATCCTCTTTTAAATAAATAGAATCCTAGTCTTACCCACAAATAAACAATCGCTGAAATAATAAGCATTGAAAATAAGCCGATTGCAATCGGTTGAATTTCATTACTCTGAAAAATAAATTTTGTTATCCCCGACACGTTTAATATGTATTCAATAATAAACAGATTTCCAATTGCTAAGGATACAACCTTCACTAGTTCAGCTTTAATAAATGGTTCAATATTTTTAAAAATATGTTGAAAATTAATATAGTTTAACCGCATCCCTTTTGCAACAGCGGTTCTTATATAATCCTCACCACTTGTTTGATAATATTTTACCGATATGAGCTTAAATAAATATAAAGTCGGAGCAATACTTACAAGAATAGTAGGAAACCATGTGTTTAATGCGCCTGCATCGGGACGTAGAGACATAATTCGAATCCCTGTATATTTATAAAACTTCACAGCCAGGATTAACGAAATGATAATAATAATAAAATCTGGAATCGCGGATAACACATTTAATAAAAAGTTAAACACCTTTGTCAAACGAAACCGACTAATGAAAATTCCGAAAATTAAACTTAAAACGACAGCAATATTTACGCCCAATAGCATAAGCTTTAAGCTTGTTAAAAAGTTATCGCCAATATCAGAAGCAATGTCTCTCCTCTGCATCCCTAATTGATAGGTACCAAGATTTCCTTCACTTAGTTCACTAAGAAATCCTTGATAAATTTCTGGTAGTTTCTCAAAATTCCACTCCAATTTCTTCTCAACCGGATTCACTTCAATCATCATTGGCAATGAGGCTAGAGTAAGGATTAAGAGGATAATAATAATAATTTGTTGAATAATGCGTACCATGTTGCATCCTCCTTTTGTATTATTTTTCCACTATCCTTTATAACTGTCAATTACTATTTTCAACTTTAGAAAGTAAAAGGCTGAAAGCTCCTTTTATAACCGTTGGGAACTTTCAGGCCTAATTTAAACCTTAATCATGCCTCCTAAACCTTTTACCATTGATGATACTTGACTGACTGCATTTACCATTGATCCTGCAGTATCCATCATCTTATTTATATCTAGTGAACCATCCTGTGATTTAAAAGAATTCATAATGGATTGCACACCAGATGGCTGCTTTGGTATAAAGGACTGTTTAGGGTAAGGATTCATATATGGATTAGAAGAAAAAGATTGCCCAGCTTTCGGATAATTTTGGTTAAGCTCAGGCTCTAAAGGGTTTTGAAACACATTGTTCGCAAAGCTGTTAGGTGACGATTGCTGTTCATAATGCTGATAAGGATAATTCGCTTGTAAAGGATATGGATTGTATTGTGGATTTTGCATGGGTTGATAGGGATAATTACCGATGTGAGCAGATCCATAGGTTGGGTTTGCCTGCATGTATGGGCTCCAATTCCCCTGCTCATTCGGAAAATATGGGTTAGAATATTGGCGGATAATATTACTTTGCGGTCCAATCCCCATCATCTGTTGATGCATACCAGGAAGAATTTCATATGGAACTTGATAATGAAAAATGGCTCTCTGTTTTCTTGGGCCAAACATGGGCTTACATCCTCCTTGAAATCATTTCATTCCTATAATTTATGATTATCTAGGCATATTTGTGAATCATTCACCTTAACCATTTTCTGTCTAACAATGCAGGAAAGTGTCGGAAGTCTAAAAATTTAAAAAAATAAAATAAACACATCTTTTGTGATAGTATTAAAAAAAAGCAATAGTCCCACTATTATATTTTTTCGTAAGGAATTTTTCGAGGAGGGAATTAGCATGAATGTTCACGAACTTGCAATGCAGTTTATTCAGAAACGAAATTACAGTCCGGAAAATGTAAATGAATTACTAGACTTTACGAAAAGGGCATATGTTCACGATGATATTTGTATATCAGTATATCGCAACCTTGTTCGTGAACTTGAAGCACAGGGAGCAAAAGCTCCTGAGTCATTATAGCTAAATGCTATAAAATCATGTAAAGAAGGGAGCCTCATTTCAGCTCCCTTTCCTCTTCATTTATAATGATCAATACTTGATTTAATATATATTTTACAGAGGCAACCATGTTTTTAAATCTTGTTAAACTCGTTTCTGGAAAAAATGCTTGTACCGATATGATATCGATATGCTCATGCGCAGATTCGATTTGCTGCAAATGAATGTTTTTCGGTCTCTTCTGCTCTACGAAAAAAAGAGCCTCTTTTCTCCACTTATCATTCATTTCCTTTATTTCATCTGCAAATGGTTTTACCTCGCTATAAAAATCTCCACTCTTGCCTGTTTTTTTCACGCTTTCAAATTTATTTTCTAAAGTATTCGTAAATGTTAATAGTTGCTGAGTTAACATTTTTAATTCACTTCGCTTTACCATCCCAACTCATCTCCAAACATCTAAAACAGTTATGACTGCTTTCATTATTTTAACGTAGATTAGCAGATGGGAAAACAATTATTTACATTTACTATATCTCAATTGCTTACTCGAATTTCAATAGCCAAGTTTAAGTTTCAGCTTTTGTGGTTGTTCGATTACTTTTATTTTGTGAGTAGAGCAAGTGTTATCAAGGTAAACTTCCTTTTGCTCCAATTCGGATATACGGTGATTTATTTCTCTTATCTTGGTAGAGTAAGAAAATTGCCAATTTGTCTTTTGTGAAATATTGGAGTCAAGCAAACTTTCTACTTTCTCAAGCTGGTGATAAATTTCTGTTAACTTTGAAATCATTTCTTCACGTTCGATCGAATTTACATCCACTTTCTTTGCCCCTCCTTTAGAATAAATCCCTTTTGAATCTAATTTATCTTAACTATTCTCGATCGATTTTTTCTTTCCTTCACGAGTGACAAAACTAGAAGCAATTCGGCAAAGAAAGTAATTTTATTCAGTAGCTCATTCTTCCTTTCGACAATTAGAAGATTGAATCCATCATAGTTCTAACATATATAGCCTTTTTAATCTGCCTTTGCTTCTTTGAGTACCATCCTGTTAATTCAATTGGAAATTTCTCTATTACCGCTAACTTCTTCCACCGTGGATCGATTAAAGTGTTTTTTGACCAATCCTGCCTTTTATGTAAGCGATGGTTGATAATAGGGTATGTGCAACGTAAAAACGGAGTTGTTCTTATGGTTTTATTATTAAAATAATACTCATAATCAAACCTAGACCCAGTATGAACAGTTGTAAAAGCAAATTTCAAAAATTCCTTATGCAGGTCCTTATGAAACAGAATAGAGGCTAGTCTTCTTCCCAGTTCAATCCGATTCGTTACATTTTTAAACCCATGAACACTTGCCCCAAATAATTTACCGTTACATGTTGGAAAAATGACTGCGCTAAAATGAAACCAGTCTTGAAATAAAAACAACGGCGAATAGAAGACTTTTATTTTATAATCTGAATGTTTAATCACTGGTTTTTGAATCACATTTTGCTCATTTATTATTAGAGAATTTAATAATCTATTACTATTTTTCCCTATCCAAAAACGGAACCATTCATGTTCCATATATGATGAAACTTGGAAATATCTTAATAAATGAAACATTGGCTGCTTTACTTTCGTCGAATAATGATAGAGCAGTAATTGTGGAAAAGCATCATGGAAGATTAACCAATTTGTTCGTTCATATGTTAAAAAAAGTTTTTTTCGAAACTTTTTCTTAATTAACTTTGGTAATGCAACGCCTTCGAGATCGCACATATTCCAGCCTGCATTGCGAGAGACCATGCTTGCTAGGAAGGCCCAGCTAATTTCTGGGTGACTTAAGTAAAAATCTAAATAGGCATCTGTTCGTGAAATATTATCTATATTTTGTTTCTTTGTTTCTGCCTTAATCCAATCAATTAGTTTATTTTCATCTTTATTAATGTATTTCAATTTGTCGTCCTCCAACAAGTGCATATAATATACCTTTTGATAATAGGGAATTTTTATACAACCACATTTTCTTAAGTTTTGGTATGATAGGTATAGCTTGTGAGGTGACTTTCGATGAAGTTCCATTACCCGAATGGAAAAAAATATGTTCCGGTGAAAAAGGAAACACTAAGAAATAATCAGGAAAAAAAATTGTCATTTGGTAATCGTGGAATGACTTTAGAGCAAGATATTAATGAATCAAATGAGTATTATTTAGCACATGGCATTGCTGTCATTCATAAAAAACCGACACCACTGCAAATTGTCAAAGTTGATTACCCGAAACGAAGTGCGGCTGTTGTTAAAGAAGCCTATTTCAAACAAGCATCAACGACTGACTATAACGGTGTTTATAAAGGAAAATATATTGATTTTGAGGCAAAAGAAACTCAAAACACGACTTCCTTTCCGTTAAATAACTTTCACGAGCATCAAATAACGCATATGGAGATGATTCTTAAACAAAACGGAATTTGCTTTGTTCTCTTACGATTTTCGCGTACAGAAGAAATTTACCTATTAGAAGCAAAGTTTTTACTTAATTATTGGCAGAGAATGAAAGAAGGCGGTAGAAAATCGATTACAAAGGAAGAAATCGTAAAAAACGGTCATCAGCTTCCACTAGGCTATCAGCCCAGAATTGACTATATTAAAAAAATCGATTATCTTTATAACCTAAATTAAAAAGCGGAAGCGCCATGTTTAGGGGCGACAAGCATAAGACAGGCCAGCTAGAAGGTTGTTCTTTAACCTTCTGGATGGACTGACTTATGACCTCGAGCCCCTTGGCGCTGGAGCTGGATTAATAAAAAGCGGAAGCGCCACGTTTAGGGGCGACAAGCATAAGACAGCTTATCATTCTAGAAAGGATGACTAAATATGACAGAAAAATACCAATCGAGAGAGGAGCGCCGAAAACATCATACCGCCAAGTCAAATAAAAAAGGAAAGAAACAGCCAAAAGGTCTTTTGAAAAAAATCTTTTTGTTTCTTATCGCTCTTGGCATCGTCGGTATTATTGCTGGCGTCGGAGTCTTTGCTTATATGGTAAAGGATGCTCCTAAACTAGATGAACAACAATTAAAAGATCCAATTCCTTCAAAAATTTTAGATAAAGACCAAAATGTTGTCACAGAGATCGGTTCTGAGAAAAGAGATTATGTTGAATATGAAGATATTCCAAAATTAGTAGAGAATGCCTTTCTTGCAACAGAGGACGTTCGCTTTTATGAGCACCATGGTATGGACTTGAGACGTCTAGTAGGAGCTGTCATTGCAAACTTTACTCAAGGGTTTGGTTCACAAGGAGCTAGTACCATTACCCAACAGGTCGTTAAAAACTCCTTCCTTAATAATGAAAAAACCTTAAGCAGAAAAGCTCAAGAAGCATGGCTAGCATTCCAGCTTGAAAGAAAATATACAAAAGAAGAAATCTTTGAAATGTATGTTAATAAAATCTGGGTGTCTGAAGGTAGCCACGGAGTGTTAACCGCTTCGCATATATATTTCGGCAAGGAGTTAGATGAACTAGAGTTGCATGAAGCCGCCTTACTAGCAGGATTGCCACAAAGTCCAGAAAACTATAATCCTTTTAAGCATCCTGACAGAGCAGAAAAAAGACGAAATATCGTTCTATCATTAATGAATCAGCATGGCTTTATTACAAAAGAAGAAATGGAAGCAGCACAAGCCATTCCTGTTGAATCAAGTCTTGTAAAAGAAGAAGATCGCAAACGGAATGATGCTCCATATGACTCATTTGTCGACATTGTCATTGACGAGGTAAATAAGAAATATCCCGATTTAGATATTTCATCTGACGGCTTAACGATTTATACAACTCTTGATACAAAAGCACAAGATTATATGGAAAAATTGTTAAATACTAATGAAATTGTCCAATTTCCGGACGATGAATTTCAAGCTGGTATTACTCTGCTTGATACGAAGACTGGAGAAATAAGAGCCATTGGTGGCGGACGAAATCTAAAGGTTAAACGTGGCTTTAACTATGCACAAGATACACGAAGACAAGCTGGTTCAACATTTAAGCCAATATTCGATTATGGTCCTGCCATTGAGTACTTAAAATGGGGTACCTACCATGTGCTTGATGATAAGCCATACACTTATTCGGATGGTACAAAAATTAATAACTGGGATCGAAAGCATATGGGTCCTATGTCTATCCGTGAAGCATTAGCACGTTCACGAAATATTCCAGCTCTACAAGCATTACAACAAGTTGGCTTTAATAACGCAAAAGCGTTTGCCAATAATCTAGGATTTTCGATCACAAAAGATATTGAATCCTATTCAATTGGAGCATTTGATGTTTCACCAATGCAAATGGCTGGTGCATACAGCGCTTTCGGTAATAACGGAATCTATACAGAGCCTCATGCCGTTGTTGCGATTGAAATGAGAGACGGTTCAAAAATTGATGCTAAACCAGAATCTAAGCCTGTCATGAAAGATTATACCGCTTTTATGGTTTCAGATATGTTAAAAAGTGTTGTTAAAGACGCTTATGGATCTGGGAAATTAGCAAATGTACCTAGCCTTCATCTTGCTGGAAAAACAGGTACAACCAATTACACACCTGATGAAATAAAGAAATGGAATATCCAAAATGGCGGCATTCCTGATGCGTGGTTTGCTGGTTATACAACAAACTATACGGCAGCCGTTTGGACTGGTTATAAAGAAAAGAAAAACTCAATTGCACCAGGTAGAGATCAACAGATCGCACAACTTTTATTTAAAAACTTAATGCAATATGTGTCACAAGGGATAGAAACTGCTGACTTCCCAGTTCCTAAAACTGTAGAAAAGGTTGCGATTGAAAAAGGATCAAATCCTGCGAAATTAGCGAGTGAATTTACACCTAAAGATGAAGTTGTTTATGAATACGCAATTAAAGGACATGGTCCGACAGAGGTATCTGAGAAATACGATAAACTCGAAACTCCAACAGGTGTCACGGCAGTCTTTGACGAAGCATTGAATCAAATTTTATTAAATTGGGAGTACCCAGAGGAAACAGAGGATGTTCTTTTTGAAGTCTCCGTAGCACTTGATGATGGTTCTGAACAAGTATTACAGATTACTCCTGAAAAAGGCTTAAAGGTAGCCAATCCAATTCCAGGTGGAATTTATCAATTTAAAGTAGTTGCTACAAGAGATGAACAACGAAGTGAGCCTGCCGTTGTCAAAGTCGAGATTCCTGCACCTGAATTTGAAGAAGGAAATGATTGGGAACAGGACAACGGAATGGGAAATGACCCTAACAATCCTGGCAATGGAAATGAGAACAACAATCCTGGTAATCCTGGCAATGGGAACGGTAATGGAAATATAGGCGATGGAGATGAGGACTCAGGTGATACAATAGAAAATCCTGACAATGGTCAGGGCTCACCTCCCCCAC
>JAEWIG010000062.1 GCA_023387295.1 Bacillota bacterium
GCTCTAACATTAGAAAAAGAACTATGTGTGTGTGATGTTGCGAATATTATTGGTTCATCAACAGCGACAGCATCTCACCATTTACGACTATTACGAAATATGGGATTAGCTAAATATCGTCGAGAAGGGAAGCTCGTTTTCTACTCATTAGCGGATGACCATGTGCATCAATTAGTTTCTATTGCTTTAATACACTCTAAAGAAGGTGTCGATGATGGGGAAAGCATTGGAGAATAATAAAGAAACATATCGCTTACAAGGACTTTCTTGTGTAAACTGTGCGGCTAAATTCGAAAAAAATATTCGCGAAATCCAAACGGTGAATGATGTTCAATTAAATTTTGGTGCGTCAAAACTGACCGTTTTTGGAGAAGCTACAATTGAGCAACTAGAAGAAGCTGGAGCGTTCGATGGGATAAAATTATTACCTGAAAACGAGCGAGTTCAAGTGAATAAGCAACCATTTTGGAAAAAGGCAGAAAACAAAAATTCAATTGTTTCACTTTTCTTCATTATATTAGGTTATACTTCCATGTTTACGCTGGGGGAAGAACATATAACGACAATAGCGATTTTTGCATTAGCGATTGTGATTGGTGGATTTAATTTGTTTAAGGTAGGGTTAAAAAACCTTACTCAGTTTCAATTTGATATGAAAACACTTATGACCATAGCTATTATTGGTGCAGCGTTTATCGGTGAATGGAGTGAAGGGGCGGTAGTCGTCTTTCTATTCGCAATAAGTGAAGCACTAGAAAGCTACTCGATGGACAAAGCGCGTGAGTCTATTCGCTCACTCATGGACATTGCCCCCAAAACAGCATTAGTTAGACGTGGCTTACAAGAAATGCAACTTGGTGTTGAGGACATTGTAGTAGGTGATGTTTTAATCATAAAGCCTGGAGAAAAGCTTGCGATGGACGGAGAAGTCATAAAAGGACAATCTTCTATTAATCAGGCAGCAATTACAGGTGAGTCGATTCCTGTTTTAAAATTAGTAGGTGATGAGGTTTTTGCAGGTACGATAAATGAAGAAGGGGCTTTAGAAGTCAAAGTTACGAAGCGGGTTGAAGATACAACGATTGCAAAAATAATCCATTTAGTAGAGGAAGCTCAGGCTGAACGAGCACCTTCACAGGTGTTTATCGATAAGTTTGCGAAATACTATACACCAATTATTATGCTAATCGCCTTATTGTTAGCAATAGTACCTCCTCTATTTATGGGAGCGGATTGGTCTGAATGGATTTATCGTGGTTTAGCCGTACTCGTTGTTGGTTGTCCGTGTGCTCTTGTTATTTCTACACCTGTTGCAATCGTAACGGCAATCGGAAATGCTGCTAAAAAGGGAGTATTAATAAAAGGTGGCATTCACCTAGAGGAAGCTGGTCGTCTTAAGGTAATTGCTTTTGATAAAACAGGAACATTAACAAAAGGAACACCAGAAGTAACGGATATTATGATGTTAAATGAGACGGATGAAAACGAATTATTATCTATTTCTGCCGCGATCGAGAAGCTATCACAGCATCCTCTTGCGTCAGCTATCATCCGAAAAGCAGAAGAAAAAAGTATTTCCCAATATAACTATAATGTAGAAGATTTCCAATCTATTACAGGAAAAGGTGCGAAAGCTTTCGTAAATAATCAAATGTATTATATCGGAAGCCCAAAGCTATTTGAGGAAATAAATAATCTAGAATCTTCAGTTAAAGAGAAAATAAAAGAACTACAATTACAAGGTAAAACGGTTGTTTTACTAGGCACTGCAAAAGAAATCACTGGCTTAATTGCTGTTGCTGATAAGGTAAGGGAAAGTAGTTCCAAAGTAATCCGAGAACTGCACGAAATCGGTATTCAAAAAACGGTTATGCTTACTGGAGATAATCTAGCAACAGGTCAAGCTATTGCGAAGCAAGTTGAGTTAGATGAAGTAAAGGCAGACTTACTGCCTCAAGATAAATTAGTTACAATCAAATCATTAAGAGAGCAATTTGGAAAAGTAGCAATGGTCGGAGATGGAGTGAATGACGCTCCAGCTTTAGCAGCAGCCACAGTTGGAATTGCCATGGGTGGTGCAGGAACCGATACAGCCATTGAAACAGCAGATATTGCTTTAATGGCAGATGACCTCAATAAACTCCCATATACCATAAAGTTAAGTAGAAGAGCATTAAGGATTATAAAGGAAAATATTACTTTTGCCCTTGGATTGAAAATAATTGCTTTACTTCTCATTATTCCTGGGTGGCTCACATTATGGATGGCTATTTTTGCAGATATGGGAGCGACACTCATTGTCGTACTAAATTCTCTGCGACTATTAAAAGTGAAGGAGTAAACTCATTAAAAGTGCTGTTCGTTAAATTACGGGCAGCATTTTTTATTTTTCACTTTGAAAGTTGGCTATAACAACAATATACAATTCGTTTTCTATCAAGTATGATATGAAAATAAGATGATAGTTTGTTAACAGAGGCGCTTACGCTTTTCTTATAGGAGATGATTGTATGGAATCTAAAGAGCGTTATGAAATACTTTTAAATAAAATGAATCAATATAATTCCGGTGACGTTGGGATAACAAGGGTTGCCTATACAAATGAAGAACAAGCGGGAACGCATGCATTTATGCGAATGTGCAAAGCGGAAGGCTTAGAAATTCGCTTGGACTCCTGTGGGAATTTGATTGCTAGAAGAGAAGGGAAAAGAAATGCTCTTCCACCAGTAGTAATGGGTTCTCATTTGGACACTGTTTACCAAGGCGGAAAGTATGACGGGGTTGTAGGAGTTACTGCGGGTCTCGAAGTCATAAAAAGGCTGAATGATAAAGCAATTACAACAGAACACCCAATTGAAATTATTGCCTTTGCTTGTGAAGAATCATCAAGATTTGGCGTTTCAACTGTAGGAAGTAAAGCGATGGCAGGTCTCATTGAGAAGGAGAAGTACCGCCATCTAAAAGACCGTGATGGAATTACAATGGAAAAGGCCTTTTCTCTCTGCGCTTTGGATTTCAACAGCATTGAAGAAGCGAGCAGAGCGGATGAACAATTCAAAGCATATTTTGAATTGCATGTGGAACAAGGACCCGTCCTCATTAATAATCAGAAAAAAATTGGGATCGTTACTGGCATCGCAGCTCCAGTAAGACTGCTTGTTAAGATATACGGGAAAGCATCCCATTCTGGTACTACTCCTATGGATATGAGAAAAGACGCATTGCTTGGTGCAGCGGAAATAGCACTGGAACTAGAAAAAGCAGCTCAACTTGAAAAGGCACATGGGACTGTCGCTACAGTAGGTGTACTCGATATTCCCTCTGGTGCGATGAACGTAGTACCAGGTGAAGTAGAATTGAAAATTGATATAAGATCTACTTCAACTGATTCAAGACAACATGTAGTTAATCATGTGTACGAAATTATTTCCTCAGTGAAACAAAAGAGACAGCTAGATATCGATTGCGAGGTAATAAGTGCAGAAGAACCTGTCATCCTTTCAACAGAGTTAATAGAAGGGTTAAAGACGATCTGCGAAAATAAGAATCTACCTTTCGAAGTGATGCATAGCGGTGCGGGTCATGATGCGATGAATATGACAAGATTAGGACCGGTAGGACTTATTTTTGTTCCATCTGAAGATGGATTAAGTCATCATCCAGACGAATATACGGATTTAGATGATATTATTCATGGAATTGATGTATTAGAAGCAGCTGTTCTTCGTTATGCAAACGGGAATGAATAATGGATAAATAACCTGTTGATATAAATACAATGAAAGGCTCAATTTCCTTAATAAAAAAGGGATTGAGCCTTTATTATTCTCTATTAAGGGAATAATTTTTTTTAAAAATCATAAAACAAAGAATTTAATCTCAAAATAAAAAATATAGACAATGTCATAGACTGACACTTTTTCAACTGATATTATTTTGGTATAAAGATGTGAAAGAATTTTTCGAATAAGAAAAAGTATTAATCCAGGAAAAAATACACCAAGGCAAAATTAATATTACTTGAATGGACGTGAATTCTAATAATGAAAACTACTGTTACTTATAAAAAAGATGAACGCTTTGAAATTAAGGCTGATTTCTATCCAGCAAATAAAGAAAATGCACCTGTCATTGTCTATATTCATGGAGGCGGCCTACTCTGGGGAACAAGAGAAGATATCGAGGAGGAAATGATTAAATTATATACGGATAATGGCTTCGCATTATTTTCAATTGATTATCGCCTTGCTCCTGAAACGAAACTAGGAGAAATCCTTGGTGATGTCCAAGATGCGTTGAGTTGGATTGAAACTGAGGGTCCTAAACAGTTTGGCATTGACGCTAATAGAATTGCAGTAATTGGTGGTTCAGCAGGTGGTTACCTTGCACTTAACACTGGAACGTTTAAGAGAAAGCCACGCGCCATCGTCTCTTTTTATGGATATGGAGATATAAGTGCTAATTGGGCAACAACGCCAAATAAATATTATTGTCAAAAAGATCGTGTACCAAAAGAAGTAGTTAATAATCTTGTGTCTAACCGAATTCTTACAGAAGCAACGGTTCAAGAACGTTTTCTTCTATATTTATATGCTAGACAGACGGGTGACTGGATTCAAGAAGTCACTGGAATGAATCCGTTAATGGATAAAGAAGAATTAAAAAAGCTAAGTCCACAATATAATATTTCCAATGAGTTTCCTCCAACACTTTTGCTACATGGTACAAATGATGTAGACGTTCCATATGAACAATCTGCCTTCATGCGTGGAGCATTAGTAAAGGAAGGAATAGAGGCAAAGCTTATTACGATACCTAATGGCGAGCATGTGTTTGAAAAGGACTTTCATAATCCAACCGTTCAGAATGCACTTAAGCAAGTCATAGATTTTCTAAAAACACATTTAGAATAGAATCAAAACCGCTTGTTTAGATAATAATAATCAATAAAATGTAGAATTTTGTTGAAATATGAAAAATATTGTAATACAATTACTTAATAACTAGTTTTAAATACCTATTAATATCAAAAGATAAAGGCAAACTATTTGAAAAAATAGGACGCAAAGCTTAGGGTCTAAAGCGAAATAGGAAAGCTGAAACGCCATGATCGCCTGGTTACCAATGATTCGATTTTTTTATACTAATAAAAATCTTATTGGCTATTCTGTTTTTTTAGAATAGCCATTTTTGTTTATAACGTTTCTCGTGAATGTTTTTATTTAATGAATGGAGGTGTGTTCAAAATGAAGCCAGAGGAATTAATTAATCAAATTAACAAATTTGTTGAAGACTTAGATTTTGTTACTGCAAGAAAGTTAATTGAGGATAATCTAGAAATTTTGAAAAAGCATCGGATTTCATTAAAAAGTAATGCTAGGGAATTGCTGAAAATAATTGAAGAAAGGTCAGAGGCTGGGAATGATCCAATCTCAAGACAAGAAATGGCAACTCTCCTTGCAATTAATTCCTATGCATCAAAATTCGATGTTAGATCATTAAAAATTATCGTAAAAGATAAAGCTGCATTATTTTTAAGAAAAGATATTGTTGAATATTTGAATACCGATGCAAAAGTAATATTAGAAGGTATGGGAGCAATCACAATTAATAAATAATACAAATTGATAAAGGCAAACTATCTGAAAAGATAGGACGCAAAGCTGAGGGTCTAAGGTTTAGTAGTAATTTTACAAATAAACTATGATCGCCTGGTTGCCAATTAGTAGGATTATATAATTTTATAATCTGTTTTTTAATGCTAATGGCAATTCTAGCTTACTAGAATAGCCTATTTTTTTTGCAGAATTTTGGTAATTACTTATGTATTAAATATAATAATAGAATTATTGTATAAGGAGCAATGATAATGGTGAAAAATGAATACTCGCGTTACGATGTGTTACTATCTCAATTTCAGCATGATTTACATATCGACGAGAAAATGCAACAATCGTTAGATAGAATCCGTATATTTCTATACAACAGTACTAGTATTCATTATTTAATATTTATTAAACAAGAAATTCTCATCCATTATTTGGAATATCATTGTTCGCATAATTTTAAAACGGTGTCCTTTGTCCAGGCTGTTGAGGACATAAAAAACTTCTTATTCTTTTTAAAGTCGAAAAAAGAGATTAATGAAGTTCCGAAAGTTGATCTATCTTTACAAAATCTAAGTTTATGGATGAATTTATCACAAGATAACGAACAGTTGGACCCCAGCAATTTAAAGTTTCACTGAATGATTGAAAAATATTAGAGGTTTTCCCAGGTTTAACAAGAAACCAGCGGGAAAACCTTTTTTCTTATGTTATAATGTGCTTAAGAAAATAATGCATCATCCGTATCAAGAGCCAATCATATTAGGTGTGTGAAAAATGGAAATGAATTTAGATAATGATCAAAAAGGGAACAAGCCTTTATATATAAGTATTTATGATCAACTGTATAACCAAATAATGAATGGGATTTTTCCGCCAGAGAGTAAATTGCCAACCGAGCATGAATTAGCAAAAATGTTTGGTGTTAGTCGAATGACGTTAAGACAGGCATTATCACTCCTGCAGGATGATGGGCTTGTGAAAAGTATCCATGGAAAAGGGAGTTATATTACCCAAAATCAGCAGCCTAAAAAAATCATCGGCCTAGAGAAAATGGGCAATCCCATGTATAAATGTCATACAGAAAATATCGATGAGGTAGAAATCGATTTTCGTTTAGATATTGAAAGCGATTATACGAAACAAGTGCTAAAAAGAAAAGCTACTGCCGTTGTTGCTATCGAACGATGGTATAGAAGTAATCAAAATGTGGTTGGTTATGCCTTTACGTTTATGGCGATTGAAACGGTGGCAGATTTAAATTTAGATTTACAAAATAAACCGCAATTATTACAAATGCTAGAGCATGGAATATATGAACTTGCGAATTCGGCGACAATTGACATCAAGCGCTCAACAGCAGCTAATCCACCATCACAAAAACATAAAATCGTAGGTGGAGAAGAATGTGATTTACTGTTAGAGAGTGTTTATATTAATAATGCCCAAGCAGTTGTTTATAATAAATACTACATTCCTAAAGAATTTAGTTCTATTCATATTAATGTTTCTAAATAAGGAAGAATATCAAAATCACGATCGGGAAAGAGCCGAGTTAAGAGTGCTATTTTATTAAAAATAGTACTCTTTTTTTGAGTAAAAATTATTATATGACACAAAATAATGATTGAAATGTAATAAATGTTGTGGTACTTTAAATTTAAATGAGTTAGACAACAAAATAGACAACTTAGATTACTGTTAAACAACAGATAATGTAAGTGAATATCCTAAAAAAAGTAAGCGTATACAAGGAGGAAATAACAATGAGTTCAACAAATTTTAAAGAAACCCCACATATTAAGCCAAACGGTGCTGAGATTGCGGAAACGATTTTACTACCAGGTGATCCGTTAAGGGCTAAATTTATTGCAGATACATACTTAGAGGATGTTGTTCAATTTAATGAAGTTCGTGGAATGCTTGGATTTACAGGTACATATAAAGGAAAACGTATTTCGGTAATGGGAACTGGCATGGGTACTCCTAGTATGGGGATTTATTCTTGGGAATTGATTAATGTCTTTGGTGTAAAAAATCTTATTCGAATTGGTTCTGCAGGCTCCATTCAAGATGATTTAAACCTTTACGATATTGTATTTGCGATGGGTTCTTCAACTGATTCTAACTATAGTCATCAATTTAATTTTCCTGGACATTACTCCATTACAGCTTCCTATGAGCTTTTAGAAAAAGCGAAAAAGGTTGCTGATGCGAAAGGACAACCTGTGCGCGTTGGAAATGTTTTATCAAGTGATGTGTTTTATAATGCAGACGCTACAGCAATGAAAAGATGGAGTGAGATGGGCATTCTTTGTGCAGAAATGGAATCAGCAGGACTTTATTTAAATGCAGCCCAAGCGGGAGTGAATGCTCTATGCATCTTAACAATTAGTGACCATATCTTTAAGCATGAGCAAACAACGCAAAAGGAAAGAGAAACGGCCTTTACAAAGATGATGGAAATCGCATTAGAGCTTGCGTAATATAAATTCTTAATTACAGAAAGGAAGTTTACATGATGACATCATCAAGCGAAACACTTCAAAGTACAAGTAGTCATCAAGCAAAAAAAGCAGTACCAGTCATATTAATTTTCTTCGTATTAGCTTTAATAATGGATAATGCCTTTAAGCTAATTTCAGTAGATATGGCTAAGGACCTTGGGATATCGGCAACTACGGTCAGCTGGCAAGCTACATTAGCAGGACTTGTCATTGGAATAGGAGCAGTTGTCTACGCGTCTTTGGCAGATTCTATTAGTATAAGAACACTTCTAACAGTAGGGATATTTTTAATTTGTTTAGGTTCCATTCTAGGATACCTTTTCCATGGATCATTCCTTGTTATCTTGATTGCAAGAGTCATTCAAACAGCGGGATTGGCATCTGCTGAGACGTTATACGTGATTTATGTAACGAAGCATTTACCGAAAGATGAGCAAAAGAAATTCCTTGGTTTCAGTACGAGTAGCTATTCCCTTTCATTGATTGTAGGATCGTTAATGGGTGGCTACATATCTACTTACTTGCATTGGACAACCTTATTTCTTGTTCCGTTAATTACGTTAATTATTTTACCTTTTATTCTGAAATATTTGCCTAAGGAAGAAGCGAAAAAGACAAATGTAGATGTGATTGGATTAGTATTGATTGCAGCGATTGCAACATCTGTCATGCTATATTTCTCTAATTTTAATTGGCTTTACATTGTCGCTTTAATCATAGCGATTGTATTATTTGTAAGCTATATTAGAAAAAGTACAAATTCACTTATTAATGTTTCATTTTTCCAAAATAAACGATTTGTCTCAATCCTTATCGTTGCCTTTGTTATTTATACCGTGCAATTAGCTTATATTTTCTTGTTCCCATTCCTACTTGAAAAAGTGTATGGACTACAGCTTGATACAATTTCGCTATTGCTAATCCCAGGCTATGTTGCAGCTGTTATTATTGGAGCTCTCTCAGGTAAAATTGCGAAGGTATTCAGTAGTAAGCAAGCTATTATGATTGCTATGGCTACAATCGCCATTAGTTTAATATTACCGGGGTTATTTACAGAGAGCTCAGTTGTAATATTTGTCATCTCGATGGTTCTATTTTCTGGGTCATTTGCTTTTATGTATGCTCCTATGCTTGAAAGCTGTGTTCGAACAATGCCGAAAGAAAAATCAGGAACAGCTATTGGATTCTATAATTTAGTTCTAAATGTTGCTGCTTCAATTGGTATTTCTTATACAGCGACGATGATTGATAGCATCTCATTTAGCTCAACATTATTCGTTATTTCGGGTGTGGCGCTTGCAGCATTGTTATTATTTGTTGTATTAGATAGACGATTGAATGACTAGAAAATGTTTGATGCCTTTGCTTTTTTAGATTGAATACTTAAAGAAAGAGCTGTCCTAGTAGGGGCAGCTCTTTCATTTTTCATATAGCTTTGAAAGGTTGGTTCGCGCATATATTGTAGAAATCGTGCATAAATTCCATTTATCGTGCAAATATTTCTTAAATCGTGCATATAATCAAATTATCGTGCAAATCCCAAGAGAATCGTGTATAACTCAGATAAATAAGAAAAACTAACCAAAATATCGTAAAAAAAACGAAATTCTCGGTTAGCTTTAATATATATATGTTATTTTACTAAAGTAAATTCGTATTCTTTAACACCTTCGATAGCGTTAATAACGTTTTCGTATCCAAGGTCTTCTAATTCTTTAGCAACATCAGCACTCTTAGTACCAGTATTGCAATATAGAGCGATAGTCTTGTCCTTCGGTAATTTATCAAGGTTTGCTTCTACAGCGTCAAATGGAACATTAATTGCGCCTGCAATCATTCCTTCGTCTTTGACTTGCTTTTCAGGTCTAACATCGACTAGAACAATATCTTTATTTTCATCAATTAATGATTCAAATGCTGCCCCTCTAATGTCAGAATAATGCACTAAATCATAATCAAAATCCTTAACACCCTCGGCATTCGTCACATCTTTAAATCCGTTCTCTACTAAAAGCTCTGCAGCCTTACCACTCTTGTTCCCAGTGTTGCAATATAAAATGATCGGTTTATCCTTATAGTCTTCAATTTCATTAAGTCTGCCTTCCATTTCATCAATAAAAATATTGATTGCATTTGGAATATGTCCAGCTTCATATTCTTCTTGAGAACGAACATCAATAATAAGGACTTCATCTTTTTCTTTGTCTGAATTTTGCTTAACAAGTGCTTCGCCAGTCATTGATTTTATGCCCGATTCATCAGACTGTGCTTTATCACTTGAACAAGCAACAGTTAACATCATTGCTAATACAATCATTGATAACAAAGATGTAAATTTGATTTTACTAGTTTTCACTTTATGTCCTCCCTATAGTAGAAAAATAATTTCTCCATTGAAAAGGCTATCATAGGGAGTTTCCTCTATCAATATGTATAGAAAAAATCTATAGGCAGGCTAGCACCTATAGATTTTTCGAATTGTCCTTATCTTACATGAAACTCACTAGGCTTCGGTCCTTTTCGTTCATCACGATTAAGATTGTTAATAGCCGTCATTTCATCTACTGAAAGCTCAAAATCAAATACATTGAAGTTCTCTTCAATTCGAGATGGAGTTACTGATTTTGGTATGACGATTGAATTATTTTGTAAATGCCAACGAAGAACGACCTGAGCAGGCGTTTTTCCGTGAGCTTTAGCAATCTTTACAATTACTTCATCTTGTAATACTTCTCCACCTTGGTGTAATGGACTCCAAGCCTCAACAAAGATGTCATGTTTTGCACAGAATTCTTTCATTTCTGTTTGAGATAAATAAGGGTGGCATTCAATCTGGTTAAGAACGGGTTTAACTTCACATTCCTTTAGCAAGCGCTCTAGATGTTCTAGCTCGAAATTACAAACGCCAATTGCCTTTACACGACCATCATGATAAAGCTTTTCTAACGCTTTGTATGTTTCAATGTATTGGTCAAATTCAGGTGTTGGCCAGTGAACTAAATATAAATCGACGTAATCAAGTCCAAGCCTTTCTAAGCTCTCTTCATATGCACGCAATGTATTTTCATAGCCATGGTCGCTATTCCAAACCTTTGTTGTAATAAAAAGCTCCTCGCGGGGGATGCCCGATTCGCGGATTGCTTTTCCGACTCCAACTTCATTTTTATAAACCATCGCTGTGTCGATAGAACGATAGCCAACCTCCATTGCTTTCAGAACAGCCTCGGTAGCCTGCCCATCCTCAACTTGCCAAACACCAAACCCAAGCTGTGGCATTTTTAAACCATTATTTAAAGTAACAATATTCATTGTGCATGTCTCCCTTCAAAATAAAAACTACTGCTTCTGTCATTTTAGGATAGCAATTGGCGAAGGAATTATCAAACATAACTTATTAATTGATAATCAATATTCAAAATAATAATTAAAAAGTCAAAATTTTTCACCTTTTTGGTCAATTGGTTAATCCTAGATTATTCTAATCGTCTTATATAATGTTTGTAAGCGATTTCAAGTGAGGTGATAGTAAAAGAGTGGAACCTACTAGTGAATTAGCAACTTTAAATTCAAAAATTAAGCCCGAAAAGGTTCCGAAAGGGAAGGTCAAATTAAGAAAAGTTCTAGTTTATCTTTCTTTTGTTGGACCAGCATTTTTATTCTTTGTCGTCATTCAAATAATACCATTTATTATGGGCGTTTATTATTCTTTTACATCATGGAATGGTGTTAGTTCTGTTGTTGACTGGGTAGGATTTGAAAACTACAGAAAAATTTTTACGAGTGACCCGAATTTCTTTCAATCATTTCTTTTCACAACAAAATTTATGTTAGCCGCTGTCGTGATTAGTAATGTGCTTGGCCTTGGCTTTGCTCTTCTTCTAACCTCAGCATTAAAATCACGAAATATTTTACGTACAGTATTTTTTATTCCAAATGTAATTGGCGGGCTATTACTAGGTTTTATTTGGCAGTTTATTTTCGTAAAAGGCTTTGCATCAATAGGAAATTTAACAGGGATGGCCTTTTTTAAACAGGCTTGGTTAGGGGATGAAACGACGGCTTTCTGGGGAATTGTTATCGTCTTTGCATGGCAAATAAGTGGTTATATGATGGTCATTTATATCGCTGCCCTTCAAGGTGTCGATAGTACGCTCATTGAAGCGGCGAGGATTGACGGGGCATCGAACTGGACGCTTTTAACAAAAATAATTATACCGTTAATTTTACCGGCATTTACAATTTGTTTCTTCCTAACGATTTCAATGGCATTTAAGATTTTTGACTTAAACCTCTCATTGACAGGGGGAGGACCATTTAACTCGACACAGTCAGTTGCGATTAATATTTACCAAGAAGCCTTCCAAAATAATCGATATGGTTTAGGAACGGCGAAGTCCATCCTATTCTTCCTCGTTGTCGCAGTATTTACTACTGTACAGGTATGGATGACAAAGAAGAAGGAGGTTGAGGCGTAAGTGAAGGAGAAATATACAAAAAGAATATTCCTTCTTGAAATCATTGGCATTGTCATCGGAATCATTTTTTTAATCCCCTTCTACTTTGTACTTATCAACTCAGTTAA
>JAEWIG010000141.1 GCA_023387295.1 Bacillota bacterium
TATATTTTATCAAACCCCACGTAATATTGCAATACCTCCGACGACAATGAATGTTTTAAATATGAAAAGGAAAAGATAGGAAGTAGGGTTAAAAACAAATATTTTATGTGAGGCGATTGAAGTGGAGGAAAAATTGGATTTAAGCAAATACTCTATTCGGACTGACTTGGCCATTGAAGCTCGGGAAATGGTCATGGCAAATCAGCAGGAAAAAGCAGCTGAAAATATTTCACAAATAGAAGGAGTCATTATAAAAGAAAAGCAAGAAGAAGATATAAAAATATCCTATGTGGAAGTAACGCCGAAAGGAGCCGAAGCACTCGGAAAGAAGGAAGGAAAATATTTAACGCTCGAAGCCGTTGGGATTCGCCAGCAAGATTCGGTGATGCAGCAAAAGGTCTCGAAAATATTTGCGCAGGAGTTTTCTCGATTTTTACAACAGGTTGGAATTAATACGGATGCTGCATGTTTAGTAGTGGGGTTAGGCAATTGGAATGTCACTCCAGATTCATTAGGTCCCAAAGTTTGTGAAAATCTACTAGTGACAAGTCATCTTTTTAAATTACAGCCTGAAAGTGTAGAGGAAGGCTATCGCTCAGTTAGTGCCGTTGCACCTGGAGTAATGGGGGTTACGGGGATAGAGACGAGCGATATCATTTTTGGGATTATTGAAAAGGCTAAACCAGATTTTGTTATTGCGATTGATGCGCTTGCAGCAAGATCGATTGAACGAGTGAATGCAACGATCCAAATTTCGGACACGGGCATCCATCCGGGGTCAGGAGTGGGAAACAAAAGAAAAGAAATTAGTAAAGAAACTTTAGGAATTCCTGTTATTGCGATTGGTGTTCCGACGGTTGTCGATGCAGTATCGATAACAAGCGATACAATTGATTTTATTTTAAAGCATTTTGGAAAAGAGATGAAAGAAGGGGATCGACCTTCAAGAGCATTAACTCCAGCCGGAATGAGCTTTGGTGAGAGAAAGAAGCTAACAGAAGAAGACTTGCCTGAGGAGCAGCATAGGAAAACCTTCCTCGGTATGATCGGTACTCTTGAAGAAGAGGAAAAAAGGAAATTAATTTATGAGGTTCTCTCCCCGATAGGTCATAATCTAATGGTTACGCCTAAAGAAGTCGATGTTTTTATCGAGGATATGGCCAATTTACTTGCAAATGGTTTAAACGCTGCACTCCATCAAAATGTTGACCAGAATAGTGCTGGATTTTATACACGTTAAATGAATCCGACGATGATTTAATTTTTATATCACTGATTCATGTTCTATCTTCTCTAGCAAAGTCATATGAATTACTAGACTTTGCTAGAGAGGTGGAAGCATGAAAGCGAAATCGTTAAGACCAAATAAATTATATATTTTTGTCCAAGGAAAAAGTTTGTTAACTATAATCGTTGGTTTTCTGTTATTCCTTCTATTAACATTTTTAATCAGTAGTGCGCTAACAGCCCTTAAGCCGGAATATCGGATAAGCTCTTCATCTGTCAACACTGTGACAAATAAAATTACGGGGGAAATGCTCTATCACGTTCTCGGTTGGGAGAATAAGCACTTTATGCAAGGGTTTGATGGGGAATCAAATTCGCCAACGTTATTTAATTTTCTATTTAAGCTTTCGACAAATATCAATTTAGATGATCCGAGAAGTTTATTAGGAAGGGAACTACCATCGTTTTCTTTGTATGATAGTAAAATTATTGTCGCGAGTGAAGGCACTGATTATACAAATATGCCAATGGAGTCGACTCCTCCGATTGAAGTTTTAAGAGCGGAACAGGAAGCGACCTTGCAGAATACAGAAAATATCGATTTGAATGGTAACACTACACCAAATAATTCAGGATTATCAACTGGTGAACGAGAAGTTGTCTATTTATATTTTTCACACAATACAGAATCATATTTACCTTATTTAAAGGGAGTTACCAATCCAAATCATGCTTACCATTCACAATTAAATGTGACGAAAATTGGTGATAAATTAAAGGAATCACTTGAAGCAAGAGGGATCGGCACTAATTTGGATAAGACAGATATTTATGGGAATTTAATCAAAAAAGATTTAGATTTTGATTATTCCTATCAAGAAGCAAGGCCTGTCGTTCAAGCAGCTATTGCTGGAAATCGGGATTTACAATATTTTATCGACATTCACCGAGATGCGAAAAGGAAGGAACATACAACTCTTAATTTGAACGGGAAAAAATATGCGAAATTAGCCTTTGTTGTTGGTGCAGAGCATGCAAACTATGAAAAAAATTTGAAATTGGCTAAAGAAATGCATTCTCTATTAAACAAAAAATATCCAGGAATCAGCAGGGCGGTTATCGAAAAAGGCGGAAAAGGAACAAATGGGAAATTTAATCAAGATTTATCAGAAAATGCAATGTTGATCGAATTCGGTGGCGTAGATAATACATTCGAGGAGCTTTTTTTATCGGCAGAGGCTCTTGCAGATGTTTTTAGTGAATTTTATTGGCAGGCTGAAAAGGTTAGTAATCCAGTAGCGAATCCAGATGAAAAGAAATAAACAAGATAGGTGAATCATAATGAAATGGTTTATGGTCAAAACATTTATTTTTGTCTCCCTTATGTTTGTGGCTGTTTTATTCGGGATGCAGCAGGCTAACGATGGGATACAAAATATGAGGGGCTACGAAGACAGTGCTTTTAAAGGTGCTTTAACCTTGCAGGAAAGAAATAGTGGAGAATTCGAGGCCACCGTTCTAGGTAACGAACTAACGAGTCATGACATAAAAGAGAAGCAACGATTGCTTGAAGAAATGAAAGCCTATAATTTCTTTTCATCATTAGGTAAAAAGCTTTCAGAAGGTGTAACTGGAGCAACTGAAAAGTCAATTGACTTTATAACGGATTTACTAAAGGAAAAATAGCGGCTGCTTATGGCAGTCGTTTTTTGTTTATCTGTCATCAACACTTTATGTTTGAGATTGAATCTTATAAAACGTACTGCTATAATCTAAAAATAGTGCATGTTGTATATTAATATAAGATATAATAAATTTTTTAGATAGATATTTAGGCTTGTCGCTAAGCGAGGCTTTACGCTTTTATAAGTAGGAGTGAAACAATGAATAGAGAAGAGAGACTTAAGAGACAATCAAAAATCCGGAACTTTTCCATTATTGCTCATATTGACCATGGAAAATCAACATTAGCTGACCGAATTTTAGAAAAAACAAAGGCATTAACATCCCGTGAAATGAAAAATCAGCTGTTGGATTCAATGGATTTAGAAAGAGAACGTGGGATTACGATTAAATTGAATTCAGTTCAATTAAAATACCTTGCTAAAGATGGGGAAACGTATATTTTTCATTTAATTGATACCCCAGGACACGTCGACTTTACGTATGAAGTATCACGTAGCTTGGCTGCTTGTGAGGGTGCAATATTAGTCGTTGATGCGGCGCAAGGAATTGAAGCACAAACATTGGCGAATGTGTATTTAGCATTGGATAATGATTTGGAAATATTACCTGTTATTAATAAAATCGATTTACCGAGTGCTGATCCAGAGCGGGTTAGAAATGAGATTGAAGAAGTGATTGGCCTCGACGCTTCTGAAGCTGTTCTAGCTTCTGCAAAAGCTGGAATTGGAATCGAAGATATATTAGAGCAAGTAGTTAAACAAGTTCCAGCACCTACAGGGGATCCTGATGCGCCTTTAAAAGCACTTATTTTCGACTCGTTATTTGATCCATACCGTGGCGTAATTGCCTACATTCGTGTTGTTGAAGGAACTGTAAAAGCTGGCGACAAAATTAAAATGATGGCAACAGGTAAAGAGTTCGAAGTCATTGAGGTAGGTGTATTCTCTCCTAAAGCGGAAGCACTAGATGAGCTTACAGTTGGAGATGTAGGATTTTTAACAGCATCTATTAAAAATGTTGGTGATACTCGAGTTGGGGATACGATCACAAATGCGAAAAACGGTGCAACAGAACCTCTTCCAGGTTACCGTAAGCTAAATCCAATGGTATATTGTGGCTTATATCCGATTGATAGTGCAAAATTTAATGATTTGCGTGATGCGCTTGAAAAATTAGAGCTAAATGATTCTGCTTTACAATTTGAGCCAGAAACTTCACAAGCTCTAGGCTTTGGCTTCCGCTGTGGATTTTTAGGATTGCTCCATATGGAAATCATCCAAGAGCGAATTGAGCGAGAATTTAAAATCGATTTAATTACGACAGCACCAAGTGTAATTTATGATGTCGTTTTGACTGATGGAACAAATTTAAAGGTGGATAACCCATCTAACATGCCTGATCCTCAAAAAATTGATCATGTTGAAGAGCCATATGTAAAAGCAACAATGATGGCGCCAAATGATTATGTTGGGGCAATTATGGAGCTTTGTCAGCAAAAACGCGGTATTTTCCTAAATATGCAATACATGGATGAGACAAGGGTTAACATTACTTACGAAATTCCGTTATCTGAAATTGTTTATGATTTCTTTGATCAATTAAAATCTAATACAAAGGGATATGCTTCTTTTGACTATGAGCTAATTGGTTATAAACCATCTAAGCTCGTGAAGATGGATATTCTTTTAAATGGAGAAAAAGTTGATGCATTAAGCTTTATTGTTCATAAAGATTTTGCCTATGAACGAGGCAAAGTAATTGTTGAGAAATTAAAAGAATTAATACCACGTCAACAATTTGAAGTGCCTGTTCAGGCTGCGATAGGTCAGAAGATCGTTGCTCGTTCAACGATTAAATCAATGGGTAAGAACGTTTTAGCTAAATGTTACGGTGGAGACATTTCCCGTAAACGTAAGCTTTTAGAAAAGCAAAAAGAAGGGAAAAAGCGAATGAAGCAGGTCGGTTCTGTCGAAGTCCCTCAAGAGGCTTTTATGGCTGTATTAAAAATGGACGATACAGGATCGAAAAAATAACGATGAAAGAGGTCAGAAATGCTTTTCGTAAAAAAGCAACTCTGCCTCTTTTTCCTTTTTCTTATGTTTAGCTTCAGTATTTCTATTAGGAGTGAAAAGATGATACAAGCAGCATATATTCATATTCCGTTTTGCGAGCATATTTGCCATTATTGTGATTTCAACAAGGTATTTTTAAAGGGACAGCCCGTTGATGAATATCTCGATTGTCTTGCAGAGGAAATGAGTTTAACTTTACAAGAGACACCAACAAATCATTTAAATTCCATTTTTATTGGTGGAGGAACACCGACAGCATTAAATGAACAGCAGTTGGAAAAGCTTTGTCTAATGATTAAAGACAAACTTCCATACAATAAACATACAGAATTTACGTTTGAAGCAAACCCTAATGATCTTTCAGAGGAGAAGCTAAGGATCTTATTTGATGCAGGCGTGAATCGAATTAGCTTTGGTGTACAAACGTTTAACGAGGAATTACTAAAGAAAATCGGGAGAACGCACAGGAAAGCAGATGTCTTTCATTCAATTGAAGCGGCTAAGAAAATAGGCTTTGAAAATATAAGCATCGATTTAATTTATAGCTTGCCTGGACAAACAGTTGCAGATTTCAAAGAAACGCTGGAAACCTCCTTTAGTTTAAATCTTCAGCATTATTCTGGTTATTCATTAATAGTTGAACCCAAAACGGTTTTTTATAATTTAATGACTAAAGGAAAGCTTCCGTTGCCTGGTGAGGACGTGGAAGCTGAAATGTATGAGATTTTAATGGAGGAAATGGAGATACATGGTTTTAAACAGTATGAAATCAGTAATTTTTCTAAGCCAGGATTTGAAAGTAGGCATAATTTAACTTATTGGAATAATGAGGCCTATTATGGCTTTGGGGCGGGTGCTCATAGCTATGTAAATGGTTTTCGGGTATCCAATCACGGTCCATTAAAAAAATATATGGACGCCATTCATTCTTCGCAGCTACCAATTGTAGATAAGCACGAAGTAACAAAAACAGAGAAAATTGAAGAAGAAATGTTTCTCGGTCTTAGAAAAACAACAGGTGTTTCAATTGATCATTTCATCAAAAAATTTACTGAGAATCCTGTTGAAATATTTCATCAAGAACTAAGCGATCTCACTGAACGCAAGCTGATCACTGTGACAAAAGAACATATTCAATTAACTAAGAAGGGTCGCTTACTTGGAAATGAAGTTTTTCAAGCTTTTTTAAAGTAATGTTCACAGTGTTTTTTATTGACACCAATCGAGTGATTTGTTAATTTAGTAATATAATTAGCACTCGTTAAGGAAGAGTGCTAACAGGGGTGATAACCGGTGTTGACTGATCGACAATTATTAATACTTCAGGTTATTATTGATGATTTTATTCACTCAGCACAGCCAGTTGGTTCAAGAAGTTTGTCGAAAAAAGAAGAGATTGCTTTAAGCTCAGCAACGATCAGAAATGAAATGTCTGATTTAGAGGAGCTTGGCTTTATTGAAAAGACACATACTTCTTCTGGGAGAGTACCGTCTGAGAAAGGGTATAGATACTATGTAGATCATTTACTTTCCCCGCAAAAGCTTAATGAACAAGATGTTCATAAAGTTAAGTCAATTTTTGCTGAGAGAATTTACGAGTTGGAACGAATTGTCCAAAAATCGGCAAGAATTCTTTCAGAATTAACAAATTATACTGCAATTGCCTTAGGACCAGCTGCTAGGGACAATAAATTGAAAAAAATTCAAATGATTCCGATCAATAAGCAAACCGCCGTAGCGATAATTGTTACGGATTCTGGTCATGTTCAAAACCGCATGTTTCAGCTTCCTGAAACGATGGATGCTAGTGAGTTGGAGAAATTAACAAATATCTTAAACGAACGTTTAGCGGGTGTTTCAATCGATCATTTGAATGACAAAATTTATAAGGAAGTTGCGATTTTATTAAGGCAGCATATTAGTAATTATGATCTTATCATTCAGTCGCTTGCCGATACACTTTCTATCCCCTCACAAGAAAAGTTGTTTTTTGGAGGGAAAACTAATATCTTCAGCCAACCAGAATTCCATGATCTTGATAAAATTAGAAAATTAATGAACATGATTGATCAGGAAGATAGTATTTACGAACTTATTCGTAAACAACATTCTGGGATTAATATAAAAATTGGCAGTGAAAATAATAACTCGGCCATGGAAAATTGCAGCCTGATCACTGCAACCTATTCAATCGGGACGGAAAGACTTGGTTCCATAGCTATTTTAGGACCGACAAGAATGGAATATTCTAGAGTTATTAGCTTATTGGATTACATTAGTTCAGATTTAACAGCAGTCCTGACAAAGCTATATGATAGCAATTAAAGGGAGGTGAATAAGTTGGTAGATGCAAAACATACTCAAGAAGAAACAATCATGGAATCAAATGAACTAGATGAAACAACTGCTTCTGAAACGATTGGTGCAGATAGTGTAGATGCTGAACAAACAGCTACTAAGTCTGATGAGGTATCAGGAGATGAGCAGTTAAAGACAGCAATCGAGAAAATTTCTGAATTAGAAGCAAAATTAGAAGAAGCAGATAATCGCTATTATCGTCTTCAAGCTGATTTTGAAAATAGCAGACGTCGTGCAAGATTGGATCTTGAAGCGTCTGAAAAATATAAAGCTCAAAGTTTAATTTCTAATTTATTACCGGCTATCGATAACTTCGAAAGAGCGCTACAAATGGAAGCAAATAATGAGCAAGCAAAATCAATTCTTCAAGGAATGGAAATGATTTACCGCAGCATAGTAGATGCTCTTAAAACTGAAGGAGCAGAGCAAGTTGAATCTGTTGGGAAAGAGTTTGACCCACAAATTCACCATGCAGTAATGCAGGTAGAAGAAGAAGGCATTGAATCAAATATTGTTGTTGAAGAGTTCCAAAAAGGATATATGTTAAAGGATAGAGTTATCCGTCCTGCAATGGTAAAAGTTAATCAGTAGTACATATTTTCTAGGAGGTAAACAAAAATGAGCAAAATTATTGGTATCGACTTAGGAACTACTAACTCATGTGTGTCCGTTTTAGAAGGCGGAGAGGCAAAAGTTATTCCAAACCCAGAAGGTAATCGTACAACTCCTTCAGTTGTTTCATTTAAAAATGGGGAGCGCCAAGTTGGTGAAGTGGCTAAACGCCAATCAATTACAAACCCTAATACAATTATGTCTGTTAAGCGTTATATGGGAACTGCTCATAAAGTAGAAGCAGAAGGAAAAGAATATACTCCACAAGAAATTTCAGCGATTATTTTACAATACATGAAATCATATGCTGAAGAATACCTTGGTGAACCTGTAACAAAAGCAGTTATTACGGTTCCAGCATATTTCAATGATGCTGAGCGTCAAGCAACGAAGGATGCAGGGAAGATTGCAGGCCTTGAAGTTGAACGTATTATTAATGAGCCAACAGCAGCTGCGTTAGCATATGGTATGGATAAGACGGATGAAGACCAAACGATTCTTGTTTATGACCTTGGTGGCGGTACATTCGACGTATCGATTCTTGAACTAGGTGACGGAGTGTTCGAAGTAAAATCAACTGCTGGAGACAATCGTCTAGGTGGAGATGACTTTGACCAAGTTATCATTAACTATTTAGTTGAGGAATTTAAAAAAGAAAATGGTATTGACCTTTCTAAAGATAAAATGGCTACTCAACGCTTAAAGGATGCTGCAGAAAAAGCGAAGAAAGATCTTTCAGGCGTAACATCAACTCAAATCTCATTGCCATTTATTACTGCAGGTGAACACGGACCGTTACACTTGGAGGTAACTTTAACTAGAGCGAAATTCGATTCGTTAACGGCAGATTTAGTTGAACGTACAATGGGACCAACACGTCAAGCTCTTAAAGATGCAGGTCTATCACCATCTGAAATTGATAAAGTTATCCTTGTTGGTGGTTCAACTCGTATTCCTGCTGTTCAAGAGGCGATTAAGAAAGAAACTGGCAAAGAGCCGCATAAAGGTGTAAACCCAGATGAAGTTGTTGCAATGGGTGCTGCTATTCAAGGTGGCGTTATTTCTGGAGATGTGAAAGATGTTGTACTTCTTGATGTAACACCACTTTCACTAGGTATTGAAACAATGGGTGGCGTATTTACAAAGCTAATTGATAGAAATACGACAATTCCAACTTCAAAATCACAAGTATTTTCAACGGCTGCAGATAACCAATCTGCTGTTGATATTCATGTTTTACAAGGTGAGCGTCCAATGGCTTCCGATAATAAGACATTAGGTCGTTTCCAATTAGGAGATATTCCTCCTGCACCAAGAGGTATTCCACAAATCGAAGTATCGTTTGATATTGACAAAAACGGTATTGTTAATGTTCGTGCGAAGGATCTTGGAACAAATAAAGAACAGGCAATTACGATTAAATCTTCAACTGGCTTATCTGACGAAGAAATCGATAAAATGGTAAGAGAAGCTGAAGAGAATGCTGAAGCTGATAAGAAGCGTAAGGAAGAAGTAGAACTTCGCAATGAAGCTGACCAGCTTGTTTTCACAACTGAAAAGACATTAAAGGATCTTGAAGGTAAAGTAGATGAAGCTGAGGTTGCAAAAGCAAATGAAGCGAAGGATGCATTAAAAGCTGCGATTGAAAAGAACGATTTAGAAGAAATCAAAGCGAAGAAAGATGCTTTACAAGAAATCGTTCAGGCTTTAACAATGAAGCTATATGAACAGGCAGCACAGCAAGCTCAAGCTGCACAGGGCGCTGAAGGGCAAGCTGGAAAAGATAAAGATGACAATGTAGTTGACGCAGAATTTGAAGAGGTTAAAGACGATAAATAAGTCATTTGACCGATAATCTTAAAAGTCAAAGTCAGGTATTCTTGGCTTTGGCTTTTATTTTTTAAAAAGCAAGAATATCCAGTGCTTGCGCTTTTCTTGTTGACAATGCTAAAATAATTTTTATGTGAAATGAATCGGGGAGTGGTAATCGTGGACAAAAGGGATTACTATGAAGTTCTTGGTGTCGATAAAGGGGCATCCAAGGATGAAATAAAAAAGGCATATCGAAAGCTATCCAAAAAATATCATCCAGATATTAATAAGGAACCAGGTGCTGATGAGAAGTTTAAAGAATTAGCAGAAGCATACGAGGTTTTAAGTGATGATCAAAAAAAGGCTCATTACGACCAATTTGGTCATACGGATCCTAATCAAGGCTTCGGTGGTGGAGCTGGTTTTGAAGGCTTTGGTGGCTTCGAGGATATCTTTAGTACATTTTTTGGTGGCGGGGGTGGCTCCCGCAGACGTGATCCGAATGCGCCAAGACAAGGCGCAGACCTCCAATATACGATGACCTTATCTTTTGAGGACGCAGTATTTGGTAAGGAAACTGAAATAGAAATTCCACGTGAAGAAAATTGTGATACTTGTAGCGGTACAGGTGCGAAGCCTGGCACTAAACCTGAAACCTGTGGACAATGTCATGGTACAGGTCAATTAAATGTTGAACAAAACACACCTTTTGGTAAAATCGTCAATCGGAGAGTTTGTCACAGCTGTAACGGAACAGGTAAGCAAATTAAACATAAATGCTCTACATGCTCTGGCCAAGGTAAAGTGAAAAAGCGTCGTAAAATTTCAGTGAAAATACCAGCTGGAATCGATGATGGACAACAGCTTCGTGTATCTGGCCAGGGTGAACCAGGAATAAATGGTGGTCCTTCAGGAGATTTATATGTTGTTTTCCATGTAAGAGAGCATGAATTTTTTGAGCGTGATGGTGATGATGTCTATTGTGAAATGCCGATTACATTCGTTCAAGCTTCTTTAGGTGATGAAGTCGAAGTCCCAACACTTTATGGGAAAATTAAATTAAAGGTTCCGGCAGGTACTCAAACTGGGACGAAATTCCGCCTAAGGGATAAAGGAATTCAAAATGTAAGAGGATATGGTAAAGGAGATCAACATGTTATCGTACGTATTGTTACTCCTACCAAACTAACAGAAAAGCAAAAACAACTTTTGCAGGAATTTGCAGAGATAAGTGGTCAGGCTCCTCAAGGTGAGCATGAAGAAAGTTTTTTTGCTAAAGTGAAACGCGCATTCAAAGGCGAATAGAGAAAGGAAGTTGACAGACGTGAAATGGTCTGAAATAAGCATTCATACGACAAATGAGGCAGTTGAACCGATTTCGAATATTTTACATGAGGCAGGTGCCAGTGGAGTTGTAATCGAAGACCCGCTTGAGCTTGTAAAAGAAAGAAAGGATCAATTCGGTGAGATTTATCAACTCGACCCACACGATTATCCTGAAGAAGGAGTTATTGTCAAAGCTTATTTAACTGTCAACAGCTTTCTAATTGAAACAATTGAAGAAATTAAAGAAGCGATCAATAATCTTGTTTTATATAATATCGATATTGGTAAAAATGATGTTAGTATCAGTGAAGTAAATGAAGAAGAATGGGCTACAGCGTGGAAGAAATACTATCATCCTGTAAAGATCTCAGAACGGTTTACAATTGTTCCAACATGGGAAGAATATACACCTGTTAGCAGTGATGAATTAATTATTGAGCTGGATCCTGGCATGGCATTTGGTACTGGTACTCACCCAACGACAGTTATGTGTATTCAGGCTTTGGAAAGGACAGTAAAAGCGAAGGACAAAGTAGTTGATGTTGGTACTGGCTCAGGGGTCCTAAGTATTGCAGCAGCTATGTTAGGCGCAGAAAAAGTAACTGCTCTTGATCTAGATGAGGTAGCCGTCGAATCTGCCCGTCTTAATATTGAATTGAACAAAGTACAAGATACGGTAACGGTCTCCCAGAATAACTTGCTAGATGGTGTAGAAGCAGGCGCTGACATCGTTGTTGCTAATATACTCGCTGAAATTATCCTAAGGTTTACTAAGGATGCGGCTACGGTCGTAAAGCCAAATGGATTTTTTATTGCTTCTGGAATCATTCAGCAGAAGAAGAATGATGTGAAAGAATCATTTATTGACGCTGGATTTGAAATTGTTGAAACGATAGAAATGGAAGATTGGGTTGCCATTATCGGAAAAAGAAAGTAAACGAATGTCTCAGGTTTTTTAAAGGAATTATCCGGCAAGGCCAAATAAATCTGGACGTATGTACGCCAAGGCAAATTTGATTGGGAGGAACCTATACATTGTTCCTCCTTTTTGTTTGGCCTCCACATTTCAATGGGAGTAGGTGTAAGTATGCAAAGGTATTTTGTTAATGAAGCTGTAAATGATGGGCGTTTTTACATTTCTGATGATGATTCCCATCATATTGTACGTGTTATGCGAATGAAAGTAGGCGATCAAATTATTTGTGTTGATCCTTACCAAAAAAGTGCTATCTGCCAGATAGTAGAAATTACCGAGAGCGGAGTCGCTGCTGAAGTAGTAAAATGGATAGAGGGATCGCCTGAGCTACCAATTAATGTAACGATCGTGAGCGGATTGCCTAAAGGGGATAAGCTTGAATGGATTATTCAAAAAGGTACAGAACTCGGAGCTCATCAGTTTATCCCTTTTATTTCAGGACGTTCAGTAGTAAAATGGGATGAGAAAAAGGCTGAGAAAAAAGTAGATCGTTGGCAGAAGATTGCTAAAGAAGCTGCAGAGCAATCTCATCGAACGATCATTCCTGAAGTATGCAATCCGATTAACATGAAGTCATTGCTAAAGCAAAGTGAGGATTTTGACTATAAATTGATTGCTTTTGAAGAAGAGGCAAAGCAAGGAGAGAAGGCAATCCTTTCGAAAACCTTGGCTGAGATGAAAAAGGGCCAATCTTTAATGATTGTTTTTGGACCTGAGGGTGGGCTCTCAGAGCAAGAGGTGGCGATTTTAAGGGACAACGGCTTTCTTTCTTGTGGACTGGGACCAAGAATATTAAGAACGGAAACAGCACCGCTTTATGCGCTCTCAGCTGTTTCTTATCATTTTGAATTAATGGGGTGAATATAGATGCCGACAGTTGCATTTCATACATTAGGTTGTAAAGTAAATCATTATGAAACAGAAGCGATCTGGCAATTATTTAAGGAATCTGGTTATGAACGGGTAGATTTTGAAGCAATATCTGATGTATATATTATTAATACTTGTACCGTTACAAACACTGGTGATAAAAAGAGCCGTCAAGTTATCCGTAGAGCGATTCGAAAAAATCCAGATGCGGTTATATGTGTTACTGGTTGCTATGCACAAACCTCTCCAGCAGAAGTATTAGCGATCCCAGGAGTAGATATTGTCGTAGGTACACAAGACCGAGTGAAAATGCTCGAGTATATTGAACAGTATAAAGTGGAGCGTCAGCCGATAAACGGTGTTGGAAACATCATGAAAAATCGAGTTTATGAAGAATTAGATGTTCCAGCATTTACAGATCGTACTCGTGCATCATTGAAAATTCAAGAAGGCTGTAATAACTTCTGTACATTTTGCATTATCCCTTGGGCTCGCGGATTAATGAGATCAAGAAATCCGGAAGAAGTCATTCACCAAGCACAGCAATTAGTCGATGCTGGCTATAAAGAAATTGTCCTAACAGGTATTCATACTGGTGGATACGGTGAAGATATGAAAGACTATAATCTTGCTATGCTATTAAGTGATTTAGAGAAGAAAGTTCGTGGATTGAAGAGAATTCGAATATCCTCTATTGAAGCGAGCCAAATCACGGATGAAGTGATTGAAGTTATTAAACAATCTAAATTAGTTGTAAGACATCTTCATATTCCACTACAATCGGGCTCTAATACGGTTTTAAAAAGAATGCGTAGAAAATACACAATGGAGTTTTTCGGTGAACGTCTAGAGCGATTAAAAGAGGTTCTTCCTGGTTTAGCTGTTACATCTGATGTTATTGTAGGTTTTCCAGGGGAAACAGAAGAAGAGTTTATGGAGACATACAAT
>JAEWIG010000224.1 GCA_023387295.1 Bacillota bacterium
CGTGAGATCCTATTCGAATTTAAGTGCATCTCCATCAAATGGTGCGTCAGCTACTTTAATTGAGTCTGTTGGACATCCTTCAAAAGCATCCATCATGTCATCGACTAACACATCAGGAATTTCAACGATACCTTGGTTATCATCTAAAGTAACGAATGCAATGCCTTCGTCATCGTAATCATAAATGTCTGGTGCAGATGCTCCACATGCCCCACATGCGATGCAAGTTTCCTTGTCAACAATTGTATACTTTGCCATGAAAAAACCTCCCAAGTTATTAAACAAATTATTTCTTGATATTTTTTATTGTGAAGATGAAAACACTTTCTTCCACTCTATTGTAAGTCTGAATGATTAACTTTTCAATAGGAAAAGTAATGAGAATACTTATCACAGCAATATTGTATCGTTTGCTGAGAAATGTTAGATTTTATCGAACTGTATTATTTTATTCATGATAAAATAAAAGTAAATGCTTTTAGGGTGGAAATAATATGGGGAAAAATGCTGTTATGAAAATGCTCATCCTATACTGTTTACAAAAGCTAGATGGACAGCGAACAATTTATGCGATGCTTCACCTTTTTAACGGAAAAAAATCCTCGCAAACCATTCAAGATGCCCATTTATTTCATCTAACCGAGATCTTTGGTATATTTCCAACCGTTACTCGTCTTGAAATCGATAAGTTCGTAGGGGATCTAATACGAGAAAAATTAGTAACGAAAATGGACGAACAAAAATACTGTTTAACCAAAACAGGTAATGATTGTTTAGCGAATTATATAAAAACGAATCCCTTGCCTAAGCATTTGAATGGATGGAAATATCATTATCTAACCCATATATTCTGGGAAAGATTGTCTCTTGTCGTTCAAGTTACGTCCCATCTCAGCCACCAAGATTCGAAGTACATTCCTATACAACGGAAAAAAGAATTTCATCAGTGGTTGAAAGGCTATTTAATAAAAACTCAATTAAATCGAAAAGAGCTAAGTACGATATTATATAACGAATTGGTGGAATGTTTCGAAGCAAACAAAGAAATAAATCCTGCATTTATTGTTATGAGACTTACTGGTTATCAAAAGATTGGTTTAACTGCTGAACAAATTGCTGATTTATTTAAAATGGATTTTTACACTTATCAGCTTCACTTTTTTAATATTCTTCATTACATGCTTGAATGTGTTCAGGAAAAGCAAATTAACTATCCATTATTATTTTTGTTAATTGCTGATCAGATTACTTCAAATCCTTTAACGGATTCTACGAAGAAAACCTTTGTATTATTAGAAAAGGGATTATCAATTAATGAGATAGCACAAATCCGAAAACTTAAGCAGAGTACGATTGAGGATCATATCGTTGAAATAGCATTAAATATAGTCGGTTTTGATACATCGCCATTTATGAATAGAGAGCTGCACGATTTAATAATAAAGGCTGCACGAAAAACTAGCTCAAAGCAGCTAAAGCAAATTCGTGAATTGGTACCAGAAGCAGATTATTTTCAAATCCGCCTAGTGTTAGCTCAAGGATGGTGAGCAAGGATGAAATTAGAAAAAAGTTTAAAACAGTATTTTAACTTTTCGGCTTTTCGACAAGGACAAAAGGAAATTATCTCATCTGTCCTAGAAGGTAATCATACCATTGCAATGTTACCTACAGGCACAGGGAAGTCATTATGTTACCAATTACCAGGCTATATGCTAGAAGGACAAGTTGTTATCATTTCACCGCTTTTATCCTTGATGCAGGATCAGGCAGAACAGCTCATGATAAATGGTGAAAAAAGGGTTGTAGCATTTAACTCTTTTTTATCTAGGGATGAGAAGCATGAAGCGCTGCTTCAGCTAAATAAATATAAATTCATTTTCCTTTCTCCTGAGATGCTTCGTTTTGATTATGTAATAAGAAGACTGCAACAACTTAATATATCATTACTTGTTATCGATGAAGCACATTGTATTTCGCAATGGGGATATGATTTTAGACCGGATTATTTAAAACTCGGCGCGACTAGGAAAAAGCTAGGGAATCCAGTCACTCTTGCATTAACGGCAACTGCAACGAAGGAAGTAAAGGAAGATATTATTAGTACTCTTGCATTAGATGTTTGGAAAGAATTTATCTATTCGGTTGACCGTGCAAATATCGCCATGACGGTTGAAAAGATTGAAACACAATCAGAAAAAAACGAGAGACTAATCGAATTAGTCAGTTCCTTAGAAGGACCAGGAATTGTTTATTTCAACAGTAAAAAAATGTGCGAACAAGCAGTCGCCATGTTAAAGGATCGAGGAATTGAAGACGTAATGGCTTACCATGCTGGCATGAACCAAGAAAATCGAATCTTAATCCAACAGCAATTTATTCATCGTCAGCTTCGTGTTATTTGTGCTACTAGTGCTTTCGGAATGGGTATCAATAAAGAGGATGTTCGCTACATTATTCACTACCATATGCCATTGCAAATTGAATCTTATCTGCAAGAAATCGGTCGTGCAGGAAGAGATGGTGGCAGGAGTATAGCGATACTTCTATATTCAGCAGGAGATGAACAATTAGCATATCAGCTTGCAGAAGGTGAAATTCCGACCGATGATCAAATTGATTGGGTATTTCATTGGTTGAAAGAAAATCCACATGCAGTACATCAGTTGCAGTCAATAGAAAATGAACTGAGAAGAATGGCTAACCTCACAGAAACACAATGGCGTTTAATTGCTGATTTATTACAATTTGACAAAGAACCTGATTTACAGGAAACAGCCGAGAGATTTAAATCTTATATGAACGAACGGATGCAAATAAAGAGGAAAAAGATTACGGAGATATACAATTGGATACATGCTAATAGTTGCCGAAGAAAAATGATCTTGCAGTATTTTGCCGAGGACAAGAAAATGGAGATAGAAGGTTGCTGTGATCGATGTGGAATCGAGATGACCAACTTCTATTCAAAAACAATAAAAAAAGAAGAAGTTGCCAAGCCAATAATTGATTGGAGAAAGCAATTGGCAGAGATTCTTTTAAGTAAGTGGGCGGATATGGATGAAGGATAAATATAACGGGTTAATAAAAGAACTCTCTGATAAAGAGCTTTTGTTTCATTTGTATTTAACACAAGTCATTTTACTAGTTATTTCTGGTATATTGAGTATGATATTATTTGACAGTTTTCGAGATTTTCTCGACTTATTTCATTGGAATGATAAAAACATTTTAATCATTGGAGGTTCTGCTGGTTTAGCGGTTGTTGTACTTGATGTTATTTTAATGAAATGTCTCCCCCCTTCCTTCTATGATGATGGGGGTCTAAACGAAAGAATCTTTAGCGGAAAAAGTGTCATTCATATCGGATTAATTGCTGCTATTGTAGCATTTTGTGAAGAATTGTTATTTCGAGGGGTTATTCAGACACATGTTGGACTTGTTATCTCAAGTATTATCTTTGCGATTGTTCATTACCGCTATTTATTTAATTTGTTTCTGTTTGTAAATGTAATTGTATTGAGTTTCTTTATTGGTTATATTTTTCTTGTTACAGAAAATATAGTTGTAACGATTTTTATGCATTTTATTATAGACTTTCTACTAGGAATAATTATAAAATACCGAATGAAAAGATAGGAAGAGATGTATCATGAATAGAGAAGATCCGTATAGAGATCAAGCTGCAAGACTTAGGAAGAAAATTGATCGAAATCCTGAAACAGAGAAAAAATTGACAGAAAAAGAAGAGCTCCCTCCAAGAAGCAGACTTCATCGGGAGAAACGACAAAAAAATAAGTGGAAAATAAAATATCCGATGATAAGCTTGCTTGCATTGTTCTTTATTTTACTGCCGATTACGATTTATAGTATTGTTCATTCTATAGATATGAATAAGCTAGATAATGCTGAGAAGGTATCTAAAACTGACTCTAGTTTTGAAACTGTTGGCTTTGAAAAGGAAGATGAAGGAAAGGGCACTATCATAGAATCACGGGACCCTGCAGAAGAAAATAATGACGATGAGCAACTAGATGAAACTGAAAAGGAAAAGCCAGACAATAACACTGAGCCTAATTCGCAAGTTGGAGATAACCCGGAAAGTGATGACTCAGTTTCATCAGATAAAACAAATAGTAGTGAAAAAGACGAACAAAATGTTGAAGAGAATAATCAAAAAGAAGAAGAACAAGAGAAAGCGGATGTCGTTTATCATACTGTAAAACCAAAAGAAACAATGTATCGAATTGCGATGAACTATTATCAATCACCAGCAGGAATTGAAATTATAAAAAAGGCCAATAACTTAAGAAACGAGAATATTCAAGCAGGTCAAGTTTTGGCTATTCCAAAAAACAAGTAATACATATTCTTGAACCCCTCCTTATCATAAAGAATGGTACAAGCTCATACAATGATGAACAAAGGGAGAAGGAGCTAAACTTTACCTGTTTTCCTCTCCTGTTTGTCATGTTTGTCTGATATGGAGGGGAGAAAGCATGGAATCTTCAATTAAGTTACTCGATAATCGAACAGATGATGCAACGAAGCAAATGCTGCAAAAAGTAGTGGAACGAAAAAGAAAGTTTGAAAAATTTAAGCTGCGCCATTTATTAGTGCTGTGGGCAACGATTTTTATTGCATGCTTATATTTTGTTTATTTATATTACTCTGTGATGCAACCTTATTCGTATTCCTTTTCATCAATGTTCTCTGTATTTATTAATAATTCAGCAAACCTCTATTTCCTCGTAATTGTAGTTGGACTATACGGTCTAATGAACTTGTTAAGGGAGAAAAGGGAGAAGGCAGAAAAGGAATACCATGCCATTAGATGCGAGATAATTGATAAAAGTAAAGATCTTTGGAAAAAGGAAGATGAATGGAAAAATCGTCATACCGTTTTTGAAATGATGAAGGTAAATTATGATATTAATTTATATCATGAAAATAAATAGAAAAGAAGCCGACGACATTTACATAACATGATTGGGAGCAAAATTTCATGGGGGCATTTTGTTCACAAAATTCACCTATCTTTTCTTTTTTTGGAAAGGTGATTTATTCATTATCGGAGAATTAATTAGTATGTATAAAGTAAATAATTCTTTGAGGTGATAATGATGTTTGTGAAAAGTGTGATGATACCGAAATATTCATGCTATACAATTGAACATGACCAATCTGTAAAGGAAGCGCTAGAGAAATTAGAAAAACATCATATTGACGGTCTTCCAGTGTTAGATGGAGACATATATGCTGGTATTATTACAAAATATGTAATATTCGAGAGTTTTTTTGCTTCTGGAAAAACGCAAGAGGACTTTTTACAGAATACAATGGTAAAGGAAGTTGCGAAGCAGAAGGATCTGTATTTAAAGGGGAATGAAATTTTTGAAAAAACCCTTCTAAATTTAAAAAATGCACCATTGCTTGCTGTTCTTGATGAATATAATAAATTTTTGGGGATTGTTACCAGGTTCGATGTACTTGTTCAATTTCAGTCAGCTTTCGGAATGAATCGTCCAGGTGTAAGAATTGCCTTTACATCTTCTGAAGCAGAGGGAAGGATTGCGCGCTTATCTGATATTGCACAAAGCTTACACGAGCAAATCATTTCACTCGTAACGTTTGATGAGACTGATAAACTAATCAGAAGAATTGTAATAAAAGTAGAAAAGAGCGAAAATATAAACATATTTATTAAAAAGCTAGAAGATTCAGGATTCAGAATCCTAAGTGTTGATGAAGATTGATTTATTTCCAAAACCCCTTTTCGCATAAAAAGGGGTTTTTTGTTCTCTCAACATCTATGGTATTATTTCTATAGATTAAAAGAATGAGCAGTAGTATGTGTATGCTGAGCAGGAGGCACTATGGTTTATTTTATGGTAATTGTTTTATTATTCGGAGTAGGATTAATTATATATATGCTAAAGGAAGCATTTGCAAATCGACTTATTCAAAATGATGTTGTTTTTCAAGACTTTCCGGAGAGTTTCGGAGAGGTAAAAATATTCTTTATCTCGGATATACATAAAAGGGTCATCTCTGACAAAATTATTCAGGAAGTTAAAGGACTAAATCCGGATATCGTGGTGATTGGCGGAGATTTGGTCGAAAAAGGAGTACCATTTACTAGAGTAAAGAATAATATTATAAAACTGAAATCACTAGGCCCCGTTTATTTTGTATGGGGTAATAATGATTATGAAGTGGATTTCCGCAAGCTTGATGCGATGCTATTAGATTGTGGTGTCGTAATATTAGACAATACAGCAGCGACATTTGAATCCATTAAGGGTGATCGCCTCATTCTTTTAGGAGTAGATGATTTAAATCGGAATCGTGATGAGCTTGAGTTAGCTCTACAGGATATAGAAAATGACGGCTTTAAAATATTGGTTAGTCATAATCCGAAGGTAGTTAGCAAAATCAAGCAGGAGCATAATATTCGCCTTGTTTTAAGCGGGCATACCCATGGAGGACAAATACATATTTTGGGATATAGCCCTTACAAGAAAGGAACAATAAAAAAACTTAAGCAAACGACGCTATTAATTAGTAATGGTTATGGGACTACTGCAGTTCCTTTAAGGCTAGGGGCAAAATCTGAAACCCATTTAATTACGATTAGAAAAGGGTAAACTTTAAATATTTGGCGATTATTCACATAGAAAGATTGGGCAATCTAATTGGACGATTCACCCATCATATGATCATGTCATACATTAAACATAAGAGTTGGCTCAGAGCAGGGGGCATTCATATGCGCTTAGAACGTTTAAATTACAATAAGATTAAAATTTTTTTATCTTTGGATGATTTATTTGATAGGGGCTTAACTAAAGAGGACATTTGGAAAGACTCTTTAAAATGGCACCAACTTTTCCATGAAATGCTTGAAGAGGCAAATGAGGAATTCGGGGTTGAAATTAATGGTCCAGTAGCTGTTGAAATTTTTTCTATGCAGGCACAAGGTATGGTAATGATTGTGACTGTTGAGGAAGAAGAGCAAGTTGATGTTCTCCTCGATGGTTTTATAGACATGCAGGTTGTAATGGATTGCAGGGAGGAAATCATTTTTGAATTTGTGGAATTTGAAGACGTAATTCATCTCGCTAAGCGTCTATCGACAATGAATTTCAAGAGCGGTAGCCTATTTGCATATCAGAATTATTACTATTATCACCTCAATAATCAGAATCCAAAAGAATTAAATAAATTACTAGCTATCCTTGCTGAATATGGAAATCCATCTATGATAAGCATTCATGTTTTACAAGAGTATGGGAAAGAAATAATCAGAGACTGTGCGGTTGAAACACTTCTCCAATATTTTCAATAAGGTAACAAGATAAATATTTTTGATATGAAAAGACAATAGGGCAGAGTCTGGGACTTTGCCCTAAAAATTTGCAGAAATACTATTTTAAGAAAACGACACTTATAACGCTAAACATAGTTGAGAGCGTTTACATAAAATTATCAAAAAATACACAATTCATCTTGCAATAATTAAACAAAGGTGTATACTATGTCATGAAAGCGGACAACAAATGAAAGAGATTTTAGGGGGTTTGGTTTACAAATGGTAGCCAATAATGGTACTGAAACAAACAATGAAGACAAGCTTGATGTGTTAAAGTCAACACAAACTGTTATCCATAAAGCTTTGGAGAAGTTAGGGTATTCGGATGAAATGTACGAACTCTTAAAAGAGCCGATCCGTATGATGACAGTTAAGATACCTGTTCGTATGGATGATGGGACAGTGAAGGTGTTTACTGGCTACCGTGCTCAGCATAATGATGCTGTAGGACCTACTAAAGGGGGAATTCGCTTCCATCCAAGCGTAACAGAAAAAGAAGTAAAAGCACTTTCGATTTGGATGAGTTTAAAGTGTGGAATTGTAGACCTTCCATATGGTGGTGGAAAGGGTGGAATAATTTGTGATCCACGTAATATGTCTTTCCGTGAGCTCGAAGCGCTAAGCCGTGGATACGTACGTGCTATTAGCCAAATTGTAGGGCCTACGAAGGATATTCCTGCACCAGATGTCTTTACAAACTCACAAATTATGGCATGGATGATGGATGAGTACAGTAGAATGGATGAGTTTAACTCACCAGGATTTATTACTGGAAAGCCATTAGTATTGGGCGGTTCTCACGGCCGTGAAACAGCAACAGCTAAAGGAGTAACAATCTGTATTCGAGAAGCTGCTAAGAAGATCGGAATTGAACTTGAAGGAGCACGCGTTGTAGTTCAAGGCTTTGGTAACGCTGGAAGCTTCTTATCTAAGTTTCTTCATGATGCAGGTGCAAAAGTAATTGGTATTTCCGATGCTTATGGTGCTCTACATGATCCTGATGGACTTGATATTGATTATTTACTAGATCGACGCGATAGTTTCGGTACTGTAACTAATTTATTTAATGATACAATTACGAATAAAGAGCTTTTAGAGTTAGAATGTGATATTTTAGTTCCAGCTGCAATTGAGAACCAAATTACAGACGAAAATGCTCATAATATTAAAGCGAAGATCGTTGTTGAAGCAGCAAATGGACCTACGACTTTAGAAGCTACACAAATTTTAACAGATCGTGGAATTCTTCTAGTTCCAGACGTATTAGCGTCTTCTGGTGGCGTAACTGTTTCGTACTTTGAATGGGTGCAAAACAACCAAGGCTATTATTGGTCAGAAGAAGAAATTGAAGAAAAACTGGAAAAGATTTTAGTACAATCTTTTAACAATATTTATGAAACATCACAATCTCGTCGTGTAGATATGCGTCTTGCTGCTTATATGGTCGGTGTCCGAAAAATGGCTGAGGCATCAAGATTCCGTGGTTGGGTGTAAGAGCATTAATTGAATATTTTCGAAAAATCTCCTATCATATTTGATAGGAGATTTTTCGAAAAAGGGAGTTATACAGAGATGAAAAGAGAAGAAACAATCATTGTTGGTGGTGGTCCTTGTGGCCTAGCAGCCGCAATTTCACTTCAGGAAATTGGTGAAAGTCCGCTAATTATTGAAAAAGGTAATGTAGTAAATGCATTGTATCATTATCCAACGCACCAAACTTTTTTTAGTACGAGTGAGAAGTTAGAAATTGGTGGAGTACCGTTTATAAGCGTTGAATATAAGCCGAAAAGAAATGAAGCATTATCCTATTATCGTGAGGTCGTAAAAAGAAAAAGAATTAATGTGAATGCATATGAAAAGGTGTTAAGTGTTATAAAACAGCCAGATAAGGAATTTATTGTTACAACTAATAAAGCTCAATATGTAACAAGGAAAGTGATAATAGCAACAGGGTATTATGACAATCCGAATTATATGAACGTTCCTGGAGAGGATCTACCCAAGGTTTTTCATTATTTTAAAGAGGCACACCCATATTTTGATCAAGATGTGGTGGTCGTTGGCGGTAAAAATTCAAGTGTCGATGCCGCTTTAGAATTAGTGAAAGCAGGTGCTAGAGTAACCGTTATTTATCGAGGAAGTGAATACTCACCTAGTATAAAACCATGGATTTTACCTGAGTTTGATTCATTAATCCGGAATGGCATTATCAAGATGGAATTTAATGCGGTGATAAAAGAAATCTCTAATGATAAAGTCATTTATTCTAAAGGTAATGATGATTTTGAAATTGATAATGACTTTGTATTTGCGATGACAGGCTATCATCCTGATCATAGTTTTTTAGAAAAAATAGGTGTAATCATTGACAAAGAAACAGGTAGACCACAATTCAATCCTGAAACGATGGAAACTAACGTGGAAGGGATTTTTATCGCAGGTGTAATTGCGGCCGGAAATAATGCTAATGAAATATTTATTGAAAACGGTCGTTTACACGGAGAACTGATTGCAACTGAAATTAAAAAAGCTACATTTAAAATGAAGTAAGTATTCGTTAAACGAAAAAGAAATCGGCATAGTCCGATTTCTTTTTTTACTCACAGACTTACTTGAGCATTACTACACACTAAACATCGCTTCGATCTTTTTGGAATCAGTGGTCGTTTCTAGTCCAATGAGAAGTTTTATTCGAGCTTTTTGCCCATTTAACCCATTGGAGAAAATGACCCCTAAATCTTTTAACTGCTTGCCGCCACCTAAATAACTATATATATCTTCAGCAATACCATTAAAACAACGAGACACGAGAACGACAGGAATGTTTTTTTCTATTAAACACATTATTCCTTCAACCGTAGCAGGAGGTAAATTCCCCTGTCCTAATGCTTCTATGACAACGCCATGATATTTCAAATCTCTTATGGCATATAGAAGAGTTGAATCCATCCCTGCATGTGCTTTTATTAATGCCACACGTTTTGTTACTTCATCGATTTCATAATATTCACGACTTGTAGGAAGGTGGTGAAAAATAATTCCTCTTTTCGTAACAATTCCAATTGGTCCATATTGTGGACTTTGGAAGGTGGAGACATTACTTGTATGAGTTTTAGTTACGTTTTCTGCTGTATGAATCTCATCGTTCAGAACAACGAGGACTCCTTTATCTTTTGCTTCTTCGCACGAAGCCACTCTAATTGAAGAGATTAAATTGTAAAGACCATCTGCCCCGATTTCATTACTTGAGCGCATCGCTCCAGTTACAACAATGGGAAATGAACTGTTGACTGTTAAGTCTAAAAAATAAGCAGTTTCTTCTAGAGTATCCGTCCCATGTGTAATGACGACCCCTGAGATATTTTCCTTTTTATACTTTTCTATTATTTCCTTCAATTTATACATTTCTACTGGTGTAATATGAGGCGAAGGAAGATGAAAAGGCTCTTCAACAATAATATCAGCTAGTGAGCGTAATTCATTTGTTTTTTCTGATAGTGGATTATGTTCTGTCGGACTCACAGCTCCTGTCGTTGTATCTTCGCTCATTGAAATGGTTCCACCTGTATGAATAACAAGAACTTTTTTCTTAGTCATTTGTAATCCTCCCAATTTAAATCTTTAAGCTTCCGGTTTTCTTTCTATACATAACATGATACGATAAAGAAAAGAGTATGAAATGAGGGCAGCAAATGCTTGGAATATTAACTGCCGGTATTGCCCCCGGATTAGCACTATTAAGTTATTTTTATTTAAGAGATCAATACGATTCAGAGCCAGTACTTACCGTATTTAAAACATTTATGTTTGGGGCGCTGTTAGTTTTCCCAATCATGTTTATTCAATATGTTCTTGAAGTGGAGCAGATCTTCCAGTCAAGTTTTGTAAATGCATTTCTTTCCTCAAGCATGCTTGAAGAGTTTTTTAAATGGTTTATCCTATTCTATGTCGTTTATCAACATGCTGATTTTGATGAGCCTTACGATGGAATCGTTTATGGGGCTTCTGTTTCTCTAGGTTTTGCTACATTAGAGAATATATTTTATCTCGTTTCCAATGGACTGGAATTTGCTATAGGAAGAGCTTTGCTTCCAGTTTCTAGTCATGCTTTATTTGGTGTTATTATGGGTTATTATATCGGAAAAGGGAAATTCACAGCAACCTCTAAATCAAAATGGATTATTTGTTCTTTACTTTTCCCATTTATTCTTCACGGAATATATGACTATATTTTACTGACACAGGAGCAATGGCTATTTATCATGTTTCCATTTATGATTTTCCTTTGGTGGATAGGGTTAAGGAAAGTCAAAATGGCTCGTGCTCTGAGCGAAAATCATTTTGATAATCAACTTAATTTCTAATTATTAAAGTTTGTTTTCTCAAATATTGATAAGTATTTTATTATAGTTGCCTTTTAGGTATACGTTTTAGAATGGGTATCCTTTTGTCGGATTACCTTCTGAACGCATGCCTAACAGGCTTTTTTTATTATCAAGGATTTTTTCCCCTTAAGACTTGTATAAAAAACCAACATCTACAAAATATAGAGTTAATGTTAAAAGAATCACTTTGGGGGTTAAGAACAATGAAAATGAAATTTCTCTTTCCAAAAGTTTTTCTGAGCGTTGTACTTTGTATCATATTGATTCCGATGAGTGGAACGAATGATAATGCCAACGCTTTTTCCAATCAAGTCATTCAAATAGGAGCAGTAGGAGATGATGTTATTGAGTTACAAGCTCGTCTACAATATCTCGGCTTCTATAATGGGAAAATTGATGGTGTATTTGGCTGGGGGACATATTGGGCATTAAGGAATTTTCAATATGAATTCGGACTTGATATTGATGGCTTAGCAGGTGAAGGAACAAAAGCAAAGCTTGTGAAGGCGTCAAAATATAATGAAGCTTTTGTAAAGGAACAAATAAGGAAGGGTAATAAATTCACTCATTATGGTGGTGTTCCAGAAAATTTACAAAAAGCACCAAAACCAAATGCGCAAAAATCGAGAAGTCAGAACAGAAGTACACAAAAACCGAGAACACAAAAACCAAATGTACCAGCTAAGCAAGGGGGAACTACAAGTAAACCAACTGCGGCAAATATGCCAGGTGGGTTTTCGCAAAACGATATTCAATTAATGGCAAATGCTGTTTATGGAGAAGCGAGAGGAGAGCCTTATATCGGTCAAGTAGCAGTAGCCGCTGTTATTATTAACCGAGTGAATAGTGCCACTTTCCCTAATAATGTATCTGGAGTTATTTTTCAACCAGGTGCCTTTACAGCAGTAGCAGATGGACAAATATGGCTTACACCTAACGAAAGAGCTAAGGAAGCAGTCATGGATGCCATTAACGGATGGGATCCCACTGGAGAAGCCCTTTATTATTTTAATCCAAATACGGCAACAAGTGCTTGGATATGGTCACGACCGCAAATTAAACAAATTGGAAAGCATATATTTTGCAAATAGAGAGGTGAAGAATCTTGTTTAGGGCATTATTAATTGGAGTACTAACTTTAGGCATTGTAGGAACAGCGTTTTGGGGGTATCAGGAACATCGAGAGAAGAATGCCATATTAATCAACGCAGAAAACAATTATCAACAAGCATTTCATTCACTTACTGATAAAGTCAACCTATTACATGATAAAATTGGGACGACTTTAGCAATGAATTCTCGTCAATCATTATCACCGGCACTAGCTGAAGTTTGGAGAATTACGTCTGAGGCACATAATAATGTCGGACAACTTCCATTAACTCTTCTTCCGTTTAATAAAACAGAGGAGTTTCTCGTAAACATAGGAGATTTCAGCTATCGGACTGCAGTGAGAGATCTAGAGAAGGAACCATTAACAAATAAGGAATATGAATCGTTGAAAAAGCTCTATTCTCAGTCTGCGGAGATTAAGCAAGAACTGCAAAAGGTACAGCATTTAGCCTTGAAAAATAATCTTCGATGGATGGATGTTGAAATGGCGCTAGCTTCAGGAAAAGAAGCAGCTGATAATACGATTATAGATGGTTTTAAGACGGTAGAAAAAGCAGTTGAAGGCTATGGAGAGACTGATTTAGGACCAACTTATGTTAGCCTTGAAAAGAAAAATAAGGAATACAAATATATAAAAGGAAAAGAGATAACTGCTAATGAGGCGGTTGAAATAGCAAAGAAGTTTACTGGCTTTGGAAAACAAACGAAGGTTCATGTAACTGAAAATGGTGAAGGATCAAACTACAGTTTTTACAGTGTTTTTTTACAGGATAAA
>JAEWIG010000242.1 GCA_023387295.1 Bacillota bacterium
GTATAAACCATAGGGAGAATCAAAAGCTGATGAAAAGGCAGCCAGCGTTTTTTCAACTTCTGGATGAAGCTTATACGGATTTTTACGAATAATATCTTCAATATATTTTTGGAAATCTACTGATAGATTCATTGCTTCCTTCAATACTTCAATGGAAAGGTTAGATAATTCACTATTAACAAACGATAATTTACTACCTATTTTTGCAGATACGGAACCAAATTTACTTGCTCGCATTTGAGCTTCATCGTTTGTCTGATCCTCACTTAAAGATAAACTAACATATGTGCCCATTGGAACTATTTTCTCATAAATCGCAGCATAGCCCATTAATGCTTCAATTACAGTATTGGCGTTATCAATCTTCCCTTCAAAACGCGCTACAAACTTATCTACTTCAGCTTCAACTAGATCAATAGCAGCAAGATAATCTGATTCTGTTGCAAATAAATCGCCTAAATTCCAAGTTTCATCTAATGATACGTCTGATCGTGGCGGTAAGCTTTTTACCATGCGAAACACTCCTTTAATCATCCTTTTATTTCGGTTTCCGAACTAAATAATATTATATAATATTTATAGAAAAATGTAAAAATTAAAAACTATTAAGGTCATTTTGGGCTCGTTTAATTATTAATAACCTTCCATATTAATAAACAAAATAATATACTTATAATATAAAATAATCAAAATATTTAAGTGAGAGGTGAATCAGATGCCCTATTTATGTCTATATTGATTTTATCGGTTGGAATCATGATCTTTCGAATCATCAAAAGGAAGTCACTCCCCTCAAATCAATACACTCCCTTTGACAACATGATCGAGGGGAAGGGAGAAATAACTAAACAAGATACTCCAACACAAGATACAAAACATCAAATTAACTATGATGAAATGGATAATAAATAAACTTATTTAAATTTTTGTACCATATAATAAATAAATAGTAAGGTCAAAAATCCAAATCCAATGTTAAAAAGAAGTTCTTTCCAAAAAATTTCACCTTCTCTTTCCTCCCTATATTGATAAATTAGATTTTCTTTCATGTCCTTATAGTTTGGCAATTTCCACCACTTTTTAATTGTTAATCGGTAGTCTTTGGGATTTAGCCCCAACCCATTTGAACTGATTTTTAACGATACATTTTCATCTAAACGAAAGAAATAGTCATCGGAATTTATTCCTTCCTCTTCAGAAAAGGAAACGGATAAATTTTGTAATTGTGTTCGTGTCCGCTCAATAACAATGGCTCTTGACGTCCTGTATATGATTATTGATCTACCATTAACATAAATTTTTACAAAGAGAATGATCATGACAGTTGAAGCAATAATGACCATTAACAATATTGAATTCACACCCAAAGCTTCCTTCCCTTCAAGAAAGAGCTGAATGACCAAAAACAACATAACAAATATTGCCGATATTTTAGAACTCTCCGCAACTCCCCGATATACCTGAATTCTAAAAGCATCATAAAAAGACAGAATAGCCATAATAATTCCGTAAATAATCAAAAAATCCAACATTATATTTGACATGAGCGTCCTCCTAACACTAGGACTATAATCTATGAAACTAGAATAATATGTATATTTTAGCATATTTCAAAGCATATCGTTCCAAAATATAGTAAAACTTCAGATAATTATAGTCATGATCCTATTAAACTATTATAAAAAAATGCAAAGACCCGCCGAAAAAAGCGATCCTTTGCATTCTTTTAATATTAAATATTCATATTCTTAGACTCAGATAATTCGTGCTTATCCTCAGTGCGTGAAACAATAACCGCACAGACAGCGTCTCCCGTAATATTGACAGATGTTCTACACATATCAATTAGGCGGTCTACTCCTAATACGAGGACAATTGCTTCAAGTGGAAGACCTACAGATGTAAGAACCATTGAAAGCATAATTAAACCTACGCCAGGAACACCTGCTGTTCCGATACTAGCCAGTGTTGCAGTTAAGATCACCGTTAATAGTTGACTAAGTGTTAAATCATGACCAACTATTTGTGCAATAAATATCGTCGCAACACCTTGCATAATGGCCGTTCCATCCATGTTTATCGTGGCGCCTAGTGGCTGAACAAATCCACTGACACTTTTCGAAACCTGTAAATTCTCTTGTGCAGCCTTCATTGAAATCGGTAATGTGGCACTACTACTTGAGGTACTAAATGCAACAACCATCGCAGGAGAGAAACCTTTTAAAAAGTGTAGGAGGTTCATTTTTCCAAAAATCGATAATGCTGACCCATAAACGAAAACAAGATGGATTAATAGGACGAGTAAGACAACCCCCATATACTTACCCATTGCAAGAATGGCATCCATTCCCTGTCCACCAATTGCAGTGGCAATTAGAGCGAACGCTCCATAAGGGGCAAACTTCATGATCACATTTACTAGATACATTAACACATCATTCATCTGTTCAATCAATCGAACAAGTCCGGATACCTTATCCCCTAGTCGAGCCAGCCCAATTCCGATAAAAATTGAAAATACAATGATTTGGAGCATAGATTCTTCTACCATCGACTTGATTGGATTAGTTGGAATCATGTTTAAAAATGTGTCAATCACTGGCGGTGCTTCTTTTTCTTCAAATGCTGCTCCATCTAATTGAAAATCCCCATTGCCTGGCTGAAAAAGAAGCGCAAAGCTTAAGGCTAGAATAATAGCAACTGCCGTTGTTACTAGGAAAAAGGAAACTGTTTTTATCCCGATTCTTCCTAGTTTTTTCGGATCGCTTACCCCAGCAGTTCCGAGTATTAATGAAACAACCACAATTGGAATAACAAGCATTTTTATTAAGTTAACAAAAATCTTGCCTAGTGGATACAAAACATATTTCGAAGTTACATCAAACGCATTTGGAAGGGCTAAATTTAAAATTAAACCGACTATAATTCCTAGTCCCATTCCTAAAAGTATCTTTTTCGATAATGACATTATTTTCCTCCTTTTAAAATAAAATACAAAACCTTTAAAATTTACATAACTTTATCATAGGAGTCTATCTTTCTCAACCTCTTATTTAATTGTCATGCTACATATTAGAAATAGAATAAGGCAAAGCCACGCTCTGCCTTATTCTATTTCTATTTAATTACATCCGTCTTTTTATAGCACTTCTAAAGATGAATCCATTTCTAAACAGATCGGACAATGATCACTTCCCATTACCTCTGAATGAATTTCTGCACCCTTAATCATGCCCTTCAAACGTTCGGAAACGATAAAATAGTCAATTCGCCACCCTATATTCCGTTCTCTTACTTTCGCCATATAAGACCACCAAGTGTAGGCACCGTCTGCATCTGGATACATATATCTGAAAGAATCAACAAAACCTGAGCCAAGTAGCTTAGTCATTTTATCTCTTTCTTCTACTGTAAAGCCCGAATTGCCTTCATTTGATTTTGGGTTTCGCAAATCGATCGAATTGTGAGCGACATTCAGATCTCCACAATAAATGACTGGCTTCACTTTATCCAGCTGTAAAAGATAATCCCGCAGCTCGTCCTCCCATTCTAGTCTAAATGAAAGGCGAGCCAAATCTCTTTGGGAATTAGGCGTGTAAACATTCACTAAATAAAAGGAATCGAAATCTAGTGTAATAATTCTACCCTCTGACTCCGTTTCTTTATCTCCTAAGCCATATTTTACAGATAGTGGCTTCTTTTTCGTAAAAATTGCGGTACCAGAATACCCTTTCTTTAATGCATAATTCCAATATTGATCATATCCTTCTAGTTCAAGCTCAATCTGGCCTTCCTGTAGCTTTGATTCTTGAATACAGAAAATATCTGCGTCAACCTCATGAAAATAATCTAAAAAGCCTTTTTTTACACAGGCTCGAATTCCATTTACATTCCAAGAAACAAGTTTCATGTAGTATGTTCCCCTTTTTAAGTAATATAGAATACTAGATTACCATAATAATGGTCGATTCTAAAAAGTTTCACATTTATTAAGCAAATTCAATATGATAAATGTATAACATCATTGGTGGTGAGCGTATGGCAGTTGTCGCTGCAACAAGTTCAGATATTGATTTATTAGCTAGGTTGCTAAGAGCAGAGGCTGAGGGTGAGGGTCAACAAGGAATGTTGCTTGTAGGAAATGTTGGCATTAACCGAATTCGTGCAAACTGCTCTGATTTTTTAGGATTAAGGACTATCCCTCAAATGGTTTATCAACCACATGCATTTGAAGCTGTGCAACACGGTTATTTTTACCAAAGGGCACGAGAGGTTGAGAAGCGATTAGCTCGAAGAACAGTAGATGGAGAAAGATTTTGGCCGGCTAAATTTAGTCTGTGGTATTTCCGTCCTCCTGCTGATTGTCCTTCTACATGGTATGATCAACCATTTGTGGGACGCTTCAAGCTTCATTGTTTTTATGAGCCGACAGCGGAAACTTGTGAAAATATTTATAATACGTATTAAAAGAAAACATGCTTAGTTCGTCTTCATAGAAAAACGGACTTAGCATGTTTTTTATCCTATACAAACACTTGAGGTGTTTTTAATTATTCAACTCGTGCGTTTCTTAGAGCATTAGCTGAGTTGGCAAATAATACTTTTTCCTTTTCATCTAAATCAAGTTCAATTACTTGTTTTACGCCTTCACTATTTACAATGGCAGGCACACTCATATAAATATCTGTTTCACCATATTGACCTTCGAGTAAACACGACACAGAAAGAATCGAGTTCTCATCGTTAAGTATAGCTTTCGTTATCCTCGTTAAACACATTCCGATTCCAAAATTGGTTACACCTTTTCTTTTGATAATTTCATAAGCAGCATCCCGAACTTTAATAAAGATTTCATAAAGGTTTTCTATATCCTGTTGATTGTTTCTTCGTTCAAGAACTTTGCCTAAATTTTCAACACCGATTGAAGCTTGTGACCAAACTGGCAATTCACTGTCACCATGTTCCCCAATGATCATCGCATGCACATTTCTTGGATCGACTTCTAGATATTCACCAAGTAATACTTTCAATCGTGCGGTATCAAGAGTCGTTCCTGAACCAATCACTTTTTGTGGTGGAAACCCACTTGCTTTTTGAACAACATGCGATAAAATATCAACTGGATTGGAAGCAATTAAAAATATCCCGTTAAATCCGCTATCCATGACTTCTTTCACAATGGACTTCATAATTTTTGTGTTTTTTTCAACGAGTTCTAACCTTGTTTCACCTGGCTTTTGATTTGCACCTGCCGTTATACATACGATGTCCGCATCTGAACAATCATTGTATGTTCCGGCACTGATTTTCATATTTGTTGGTGCAAATGCCATACCATGAACTAAGTCCATGGCCTCACCTGCTGCTTTCTCTTCATTTGCATCAATAAGAATTAATTCACTTATGAAACCTTGATTGACTAAACTATAAGCATAAGCTGTACCAACTGCTCCAGTTCCCACCAAAACAACTTTTCGCATGACAATCACTCCTATTAATAAATAATCAAATTTATTATACCCACGATGATAAGAAAAACCACACTTATTTTAATGGTATATTTAAAGATTTCATTTTCTCTACCTACCAATCCAACCGCCGCAGCTGCTACGGCTACAGATTGTGGACTTATCATTTTAGCCATATCACCACCAACAACATTAGCCGCAACCATTGCTGCTTGACTAATCCCAATTTGACTGGCGGTAATCGATTGTAACGGAGCAAACAATGAGCCTGAATTAACTACGGAACCAGTAAGGAAAACCCCGATCCACCCCAAAACTGGAGCAAATAAAGGAAATATTCCACCAGTCGATGCAAATGCAAGTCCTAAAGTTGAAGATAACCCTGCATAATTACATATATATGCGAACGCTAAAACAGCACATATAGTCACGATTGGTATGAACAACTCTTTGAACGTTTCAATTGCTGACTTTTTAATCACATCATACTTTATTTTATAAATTAAAATCGTTAATATGGCTGCGACAATTATCGCAGTTGTCGTCGAAATTAACGGTAAACTAAAAACGGCTGATATCGGAACTGGTTCATTTACGACTGGCGGATGCTTTACGACCCGTTCGTGTATTCCCTCAATAGGCAGATTCAGCACAATGCCTGTTTTTATGTAGCTAAACAAGATAACAATGACAGTTAATAAAATAAATGGTAACCAAGCCATATACACACCTTCGATTTTTTCTCGTTTGTTTGGTTTCCAATATTTCATAAATAAAGCCAAAGCGAGTAAGCTTATTAACGAAGATAAAATATCGACTAATACTGCTCCAAGAGTATTTAAAACAATAAATTGAACGATTGCGAATGTGCCACCACAAACTAATATAGCTGGAAATGTTTCTTTAATTCCTTTGAATCCATCAATTAAAAACACTAATAAAAACGCCACAATAAATGTGATAATTGGAATAATATAAGAAGTTTTACTTGCCACTTCTAAAGCTGATAACTCAGTCAAAGCAGAAGGTGCGGTAACTGGAATACCCATAGCACCATAAGATCCCCCAGCAATATTGGCGACCAAACAAAGACCCGCAGCCTTTATTGGTTCAAAACCTAATCCTATAAGGATAACAGCTGTGATAGCAACTGGAGCACCGAAACCAGCTGCCCCTTCTAAAAATGCCCCGAAACAATAGGCCACCAATAAAACCTGAATCCGTCGATCGTCACTAATGGAAGTAATACTGTTTTTTATTATTTCAAATTTACCTGTGTAGACACTTAATTTATAAAGAAATATTGCACCAATAACAATTGCAGCCACTGGATAGATTCCCGTCAAAACACCATGAACACTTGCACCAATCAATTTAATAGCAGGCATTTTATAAACGAAAATGGCAACTAAAACCGCTGCAATAATGCTTATAAACGCAGCGACATAACCTTTCATTTTGAATACGGATAATAAAAGGATAAAAATAATAATTGGTATACCTGCAACAAGAGCTGATAGCCATATGTTATTCAAAGGATCATAAACCTGATTCCACAAACATAACACCTCTTTTTATTTTTAACATGTGGAAAAGATGTGAAAAATATTCACAAAATAAGTTCAAGGTGATTGTTCGGTCTGAATCTTGCCTATTTCTGCAGAAATCCGTCTTCTTTTGATAGCTTTTGTCATGTAGCAGGAAAAACGGGTGACCTCTCTTGAATTAAAAACACATACTTATTTGATTTTTTAAAGAGGAAGGATTGGGGAAATTGA
>JAEWIG010000289.1 GCA_023387295.1 Bacillota bacterium
ACAAGCCTCGATGTTAACGAAGTAATCGTAAGCGCAGTGAAATGAAGCCGATGACATTTTGCATATATAGTGATTATCTGGTGGTTTTACTATATTTAGCATATAGATCTGTCCGTCGATCTTGGAAAACTGGTATCGTATTCCTGACACGTTCAACCTCCGCCAAATCAATATCAGCGTAAAAAATTCCTTCATCGGTTTGATTGTTTAAAAGAATTTCTCCCCATGGAGCAATCACCATTGAATGTCCATTGAACTCATTATTCGGATTCGTGCATACAGGATTTACTGCCACGATATAGCATTGGTTTTCGATTGCTCGGGCTTGTAATAATAATTGCCAATGATCAATTCGTGTTGTTGGCCATTGTGCTGGGATAAACATAATTTTTGCCCCTTTTAACGTGTGAGTACGAATCCATTCAGGAAAGCGTAGCTCATAGCAAATAACTCCACCACATGGTACGCCATCTAATTCAAATAAATTCTCACCTTGGCCAGGCTGTAAAAATAAATGCTCATCCATTAGTTTAAATAAATGGGCCTTATCATACTCTGCAATAATATTTCCACTTCTATTTGCAACGTACATCGTATTGTAAAAACCATCTGTTTTTTTAGTCGATACTGATCCCCCAACAATATTTATTTGGTGCTCTTTTGCCAGCTTGCCTAGAAGTTGTTTTGTTTTCTCACCGTTTTCATCAGCTAAATCATTCAGTTGCTTCAGTGCAAATCCCGAGTTCCACATTTCAGGAAAAACAACGATATCAGCTTGGCCATTTGCTGCATCCGCGACATACTTTTCCACTGCTAAAAAATTTTTTTCAAGGTCTGCAAACGCAATGTCCATTTGTACACAAGCAATTTTCATTTTCCGTCCCCCTAGACATTTTTACTTTAAGATTATAGAATTTTGTAGTAATTCGCAATTTATTTCAGTCATTAACCAATCTTTAATAGAAAATTAGGACTAGGAGTGGGGTAAAACAAATGGAGTTCTCAGACCGTTTAAAAAAATTACCTGTTCAATTTTTTGCGTCTCTTGTTGAAAAAGTAAATAAGGCTGTTTCTGAGGGGCGTGACATAATTAATTTAGGACAAGGGAATCCAGACCAGCCAACACCATCACATATCATTCATGCTCTGCAAAACGCAGCAGAGGATCCAAAAACCCATAAATATTCTCCCTTTCGTGGCATTCGTGAATTAAGAGTGGCTGCTGCTGAGTTCTACGAAAAGCAATATGGAGTTTCGATTAATCCAGACACAGAGGTTGCAATCCTTTTTGGGACAAAAATTGGACTTGTTGAGCTTCCAATGTGTTTATTAAATGAAGGCGAATTAATGTTATTGCCAGATCCAGGCTATCCTGATTATTTATCAGGTGTTGTGTTAGCGAATGTTCAATACGAAACATTTCCTTTAAAAGCAGAAAATCATTTCTTGCCTGATTACGCAGCGATTCCAAATGAGCAAAAAGACAAAGCAAAACTGATGTATCTTAACTATCCGAACAATCCAACTGGTGCAACTGCAGATCGTGCCTTCTTTGAGGAAACGGTTGCTTTTGCGAAAGAGAATAATATTGCAGTATTGCATGATTTTGCTTATGGAGCTATTGGATTTGATGACGAAAAGCCTGTTAGTTTCCTGGAAATTGAAGGCGCGAAAGATGTAGGCATTGAAATGTATACATTATCAAAAACCTATAATATGGCAGGCTGGCGTGTAGGCTTTGCTGTAGGTAATCCGAAAATGATTGAAGCTCTAAACCTCATTCAGGATCATATGTATTGCAGCCTCTTTCCTGCCGTTCAAATAGCAGCTGCGACTGCATTAAGAGAAGATCAGAAATGTGTTGATGAACTGGTTGCGCGATATGAAAGCCGTCGTAATGTCTTAATTGAAGAATGTCTTAAAATTGGTTGGCAGGTTAAGGCTCCAAAAGGGTCATTTTTCGCTTGGTTACCTGTCCCTAATGGCTTTACAAGTGAGACGTTCTCCGATTATTTACTCGAAAAAGCAGATGTTGCCGTTGCCGCGGGGAACGGATTTGGTACATATGGAGAAGGGTATATTAGAGTAGGTTTGTTAGTTGATGAAGATAGATTAGTTGAAGCAGTAGGGCGAATTGGCAAGCTTAGACTGTTTTAAGAATAGAAGCTTAAGCATTAAGACTCCAATGCTTAAGCCTTTTTCATTTCTACTACCCTGCTATTCTGACTTTTTATTTAAATTCATCAGTACATTGAAGCAGAAGGAAAACACACCAATTAACGTGACTGCTCCCCCAAGTGTAGCAATCGGGAACAGAACTCCTGGTCCACCTAATATTGCCCATCCAATTGCAAGCATCATCCAAGGCAAGCCAATATTATGGAGCCAGAAATGAGTTTTTGCTAGCTTCGTATTCTCTAAATGAGGAAAATGCAGGTATAGTAATCCAACTAATCCAAATGTCATCCAACCTAATAAATTAAAATGAACATGTAATGATTTCAGCGCAAAATCATGCGTGAATGACATAAATAAACCAAGGGCAATTCCGATCATAAAGTAGATAACAGCAATCTTTATCATTTTTTTCGCCATCCTTATCACCTCACTCTCATCAAAGTTAATTTATAATATTCAGTTATTTTTTAATGACCACGCTTTCATACAAAAGTTTTTTCTTTTATTTAAAGCCTTAATAGCGATGATGAAAAAGCTAAAGTAAAAGCACGAATGATTGAGTTGTTTTACTCAACATTCGTGCTTTTTGTTATGAAAAATACCTCCTCGCTTTAGCGGCGATTTCCTCTGGAGATTTATAGGTAAGTGGCTCCTGGTGTAGGGCTTGGAAAAAATTCATATCACTCGTATCCAGCATTCCAATCGTAAAACGCGGGATGAGACGGGCATGGATCGACTGCTTAGATTCCTTGTCTACAGATAGATTTAATACCATATTAAAGCTTGCAAAGCCTTGCTCTCCTAAAATAGCAAAAATCTCTTTTAATCCTTCTGCAAAATATGCCCAATCCTCTTCCTGTAGGTCATCAATCGTATATTTTTCTGGAAAAATAGCGATAAAGTCATTTTGACCCTTTGGAGCATAGGCATGCATCCAAGCAGCACTTCCCTTTTCCCCAATCCATCTCTCCCCATGAGACTTTTCTGTTTCATAAAGTGCTTTAAAGATGTCTTCACCATAAGCTTTCCCCTTTTCACTTGAGAGAGCCTGATAGTTTGTTGGCGAATCTGATGCGGCTACATGAATATGGGGGTGAATGATACTTCCACCAGAATGTGGTAAGTAATTCCAATTAATTGATAGATAGCGTGCGTCTATATCTGTTTCTACTACTTTCTTGATATATTGTTGTGCAGCCATAAACGCATCCGTTATCAGCTTCGTCGTAAATTCCTCTAAACGAACATAGTGCTTTCCCGAAAAAACAACGACCCCATTATGCTTGCTATACGGAAAAAGATTCGGGAAAACAGTTGCTTCCCCATGGAAAATTCGTCCCTTTTCAGCTATTTCCTTAGGAAACATCGGTGTCAATTTTAATAGATTTTCTGGGCAAAATGGACACTTTGTTCCACTCGTTTCTTCCGCTACTTTAAGATAATCTGGAGGTGTAAAAGTTAGCCCACTATCAAAAATAATACGTGATGTTTCACCTGTCATCGGACAGATTCGAATCTCCGTTTTTCGTTCAATCGCATTCCCTTTACTGTCATTGAACGTAAACCGTTCTTCCTTCTTGAGGAATTTTAATCCCATGTCCCATTAGTCCACCTTTCATTACAATCTAATTACTTATTCCATACATATTGAATAATTCCTGTTAAAAAAGAGCCAATCTTCCACAGCTTTCATGCTGCAGAAAATGGGCTCTTAACCTGTTCTGTTATTAATGATGCATTAACGTACGTTTTAAAAATTCTCGCGTTCGTTCCTGAGTTGGATTTTGAAAGATTTGCTCTGGGCTACCTTCTTCGGCAATAACACCTTTTTCCATAAAAACAACGCGATCAGATACTTCTCTCGCAAATCCCATTTCATGGGTAACGATAAGCATCGTCAAACCACTCTCTGCAAGCTCTGCCATGACCTTTAGAACTTCTCCGACCATTTCCGGGTCAAGCGCTGAGGTTGGCTCATCAAAAAGCATCACATCTGGTTCCATCGAAAGGGCTCGAGCGATCGCGACACGCTGTTTTTGACCACCAGATAATTGCTTCGGTTTGGCATTTACATACTTCTCCATGCCGACAACCTTTAAATATTTCATCGCTACCTTTTCCGCCTCTTCTTTGGAGCGTTTCAGTACCTTCATTTGTCCAACAACACAATTACTCAATACATCGTGATTATTAAATAAATTAAATTGTTGAAACACCATGCCTAGCTTTGTCCGATAAGCATATATATCATGCTTATCATCTAATATATTTTCGCCATGATAAATGATTTTTCCACCATTAGGTTTTTCCAATAAATTTATACAACGTAAGAGAGTCGATTTCCCAGATCCAGAGGAGCCGATGATACAAACGACCTCTCCTTTATTCACGGAAAAATTAATATCCTTTAATACTTCATGACTTCCATACGATTTGCTTAAATGCTGTATATCTATTACCTTTTCCAACTGTTCTCCTCCTTCAATTATGCCTTAGCTCCAAAAATTAGCGAGCTTTTGTTTCAATCATGCTGTAATTTTCCGGACCATCTAATCGTCTTTCGAAATAACGGAGAATTAACGTGACGGAGAAAGTCATAACAAAATATAGAATACATGCAACAAAGAAAGGCTCAAAATACTTGAAGCTAATACCAGCTACTGTTTTCGTTTGGAAGTATAATTCTGTTACACCAATTACGTTTAATACGGACGTATCTTTAATATTTATAATAAATTGATTACCTGTCGCTGGTAAGATATTCCGAATAACTTGCGGAAGGACAACATTTAACATCGTTTGTATATGATTCATGCCAATAGCGTGAGCTGCTTCAAACTGTCCTTTATCAATGGAAATAACTCCACCACGAACAATTTCTGCCATATAAGCCCCTGTATTAATGGAAACGATAACGATAGCTGCTAAAGTTCGGTCCATGTCAATGCCAAAAGCTAAAGCTGAACCATAAAAAATAACCATCGCCTGTACAATCATCGGTGTTCCTCGGAAAAACTCAATATAAATAGATAGGATAGCATTAATAATCTTTAATAAAATTCGTTTTGATTTTTTTTCAGGCGCAGGAATTGTCCGAATGACACCTGCTAATAATCCAATAATCGCTCCAATTAATGTTCCAATTATTGAAATAAAGAGTGTCATCCCTGCCCCACGAAGGAACATCGGCCAGTTGTTTGCAACCATTGTTAAAATATACTCTAAGCTCATACTTTCCCCCCTAATCGAAATGCGGAAGCGCCTTGTTCAGCCCCGACAAGCATAAGACAAGCCGGCAGGAAGGTTGTTTTTAACCTTCTTGACGGATTGACTTATGACCTCGAGGTCGATAAAATCGCGACGTCCTGTCGCATTATCGACACTAGTACATCCTGTACGTCGGGGCTAGGCGCTGAAGCTAGACATCTAGAAATGTGGAAGCTCCTTTCAGCAAAGCTAAATACCGACTGCAAAAGGATGCAGCCGGTATCACTTTCATCATTATTCTGCAGCTGGTTGATTCTTTATCGCAGTATCCATAATGTTTTGTCGTTCTTCTTCAGAAATACCTGCTAAAATTTCATTGATTTTCTCCGTTACTTCACTGCCTTTTACCAGTCCGACAGCAATAGCTGTATCTGCCTCGTCTGCTTTAAATCCATCAGTAAACTCAACCATTGCAAAATTTTCGTTAGCTGAGGAAGCACTTATCCCTTCAGGACGTTCTGATACGTATCCATCAAGCATACCTGATTCTAATGCCACTCTCATTGCTGGAAAGTTATCCATAGCTGGTTGTTTCTTTACGCCATCAATTTGATCGATAACCGCGTAATGAGATGTATTTAACTGACCAGTTACTTTTGCACCATTAAAGTCTTGGATTGACGTTGCATTTTCATAAGGTCCACCCTTTTTAACAACCATTACAAAATGTGAAGTATAATAGTTTTCTGAGAAGTCAATTGTTTCTTTACGTTCATCAGTTGGGGACATTCCCGCGATAATGGCATCGATTTTACCAGAAGTTAATGCCGGAACTAAGCCATCCCACTCTAACTTCACAATGACTAATTCTTTTCCTAAGCCTTCAGCTATCTTCTTTGCGATCTCTACATCATAGCCGCCAGCATATTCAGCATTACCATCAATTTTCACTCCACCGTTAGAATCGTCTAACTGTGTCCAGTTGAATGGTGCATATCCAGCTTCCATTCCTATCTTAAATGTGTCACTTCCACCTTCAGCCTCTCCTGAACCAGTTGTTTTCTCTGTATTTCCACCTGTACCACATCCCGCTAAAAGTAAAATCATCGATAATGATAATACTATTAACATTGATAATTTTTGTCTCATCTCACATTTCCCCCTTTTTATCTTGACGATGTTTGCTGTCAATTATATCATAAATCTGATTATTCTATCTATTCTAATATTTTTTAAAATTATATAAAAAAAGACCTGAGATAAACTCAGGTCTTGAATAGACAGACACCTAAATTTCCCTCTCTTTTCCCGTGATGAGATAGCACAACTCAATAAACTGGGTGGTTTATTGAGACAGTCCTGCAATTATTCACTGCAGACCCAGCAAGTAATACTGAGAATATTACTAACTTCGGCGACATTTCCTTCTCAATAGCATCATAGCTTCTCAAACTCCGCTAAAGACTGTTAAATACCGCGCCTCTACCTCACTAGTAAAAAGTGAGGTCTTATTAAATTGATAAATGTAGTCTACATTATTCTAATATATCTGTCAACCTAGAAAATTCATATTCTTGGATCTTTTATACAATAAACTATCATAAGCGTTTGCATATAATCTAGAATGTAAATGTCGTCAGATTCATTTCTCTGCGCTGGTGATTACTTCGTAAATCCAGGACAAGTTCTGCTGAATCCGACGACGATTTAGTTTTACACAGAATAAGACTCAAGACTAAAGTATCGTTACAAAAACCATTAATAAAAACAATAATGAAATATAATTAACGGAGTAAAGAAACATCCATCGAGCCCATTTTTCATCATCCTTTGTATAAAATCCTCTAAAGCTTAACACGATCCACCCAATATTTAATAAAGTTGCAATGACAAGAAATGTCGTACCAAGCATACTTAAAAAGAAAGGCATTGGTAATAAACAAGCGACGTATATCAGGCTTTGTCTTTTCGTCATATCAAATCCGTAGACTACTGGAAGCATCGCTACCCCAGCCGCTTTGTACTCATCATATTTTCGCATGGCAATCGCAAAGGTATGAGGCATTTGGAAAATAAATAAAATGATAAACAAAACAATCGGGACAAGCTGAAAACCACTTGCCACAGCAGTCCAACCAATTAAAGGTGAAACAGCACCTGATACACTTCCAATTACCGTATTTAGCGTATATTTTCGCTTTGACCACATCGTATATAGGACAACATATGTGAACCAACCGATAAATGCATAAATCGTAGCTTCTATTGTCGTAAAGAATAGTAGAATAAAGCCCAAAATTGTTAAGAGAATTCCTATTGTTAATACTGTTTTCAAAGAAAAGTTTCCAGTAACAGTAGGACGATTTTTCGTTCGATTCATTACTGTGTCGATATCAACATCATACCAGTTATTAAGTACGAGAGCACCAGCCATGACGAGAGTACTTCCTACCATCGTCAGCAAAAACACACCTGCATATTCATTAAAGGTAGCGCCTGAAAAATACATGGCTAGCCAAAACCCTGTAAATACTGGAAGGACATTTGCAACCAAAACATTTAATTTTACCAATGCTCTTATATCAGCAAATAAGCTAGCTATATTTTCTTCGCCTGTTCTTAAAGCTTTACTATTATTTAGTGATGAAACAATACCATTTTTACTCATTCTTTATCCTCCCTAAAAAGTGGTCGGAAAATATTTTTCCCAAGTTTTCACTGATCGGATTTCACAAATTCGATTCTGATTTATTTTATTAAAAACATTTTCACACTCTCTATGATTTTAACATATTTTATAAAATTACTCTTCTAATATCACTTACTGGGTCCAAGTTGCAATATTGTAAATTGTGAATATACTATTTTAAAAAACTTAAGGGATGTTTGCTTACGATGACGTCAATTTTCAAAGAAATTCAAATCCAACAAGTCACTGGCGGTGTAGTCAATTTCGGTAATTCTTTATCTGTTTCCCCTAAATCGGCAATAAAAGAACCCGCTGGCAGCGGTTCACTAAATGTTGGAATATGGGTTCTCTCATCAACTGTTTTTTCATGCACAAATTTTATTGACCCCGATACGAGTGATCAGAAGATTGTAACTGAAATTGAGGAAGATAACTTAGCATAGTAAAAAAGCCTATTTGAGCTAATTAACTGGCTCAAATAGGCTTTTTTATTATTTACTAGAAACATAGGTTGTAAAATCTGCTAGTAATCTAGCACCAAAACCTGTTGCTGATTTTGCATAATAGCCTGTTTCTTGACTTTCCATGACCTCGGCCATATCAACATGTAGCCATCTGCACGTTTTCGGTACAAAGCGACGAAGAAATAACGCTGCTGTAATTGAACCCGCTTCTCCTTTAGAACTAATATTGTTAAAGTCAGCATAATCGCTTTTTAAATAGTTATCATATGCATCTACTAATGGCATTGGCCATACGAAGTCACCATTTTTTTGACCGATTTTTTTCAATTCGACTGCAAGGTCCTCATCACCGAACACACCAGCCATTTTTGAACCAAGAGCGTTCGCTATTGCACCTGTTAATGTTGCAATATCAACGACATATTTCGCTTTCCATTCACCTGCACGAATAAGAGCATCTGCTAGGATTAAACGTCCTTCTGCATCTGTGTTGCCTACTTGCACCGTATGCCCATTTTTATAGCGAATAATTTCACCAGGAAGCACAGAAGTATTATCAGGAGAATTTTCAACCATCGGGATTAACGCTACAACATTTACCTTTGCTTTCGCTGCAGCTAAAAGCTTCATTGCTCCAGCAACAGCAGCCGCTCCTCCCATATCCATTCGCATACTACTTAAATCTCTTCCACTCTTTAAACTTATTCCACCCGTATCAAATGTGACACCTTTTCCAACGAGAGCTACAAGTGGTTTAGAGCTGTCTCCACGGTAGATCAGTTCGACAAATGTAGGTAAGTATTTACTGCCTCGACCAACTGTTAAAACACCGTTCATTTCCATTTCTTCAAGCTTTTCTTTATGAAATACATTTACTTGGACAGCTGTATGAGCAAACTCCTCTTGAAGTACTGTTGGAAATGTTTCAGGGTTTAAGACATTTGGCACTTCGTTCATTAAATTGCGGGAAAATGCCATGGCACCTGCACGTATTTTTCCAGCTTCAGTAAATGAGCTAACATCTGTATCACTGTTTACTTTTAATTCTGTCGTAAATTTAGTTCCTTTTGATTTATAAGTAAGGAACTTATAAGCCCCTAAATACCACCCTTCAACAAAAGCTGTTATCATTTCTTCTACTTTCAACTTTGGCAAAGCATCCTTTAATGCATCTGTCAAAATGACAGCTTTTTCAACTTTTCGACTGCTAAGCTCTCGGGCAATTGAGCCTGCTAACATCCGAAGCTGCTCATATGTTTGCTTTTCTTCTTTTATGACAATCGTTAATTTCTCTTCAAGAAACAGAGAAGTAAAATTTGTTGAACTATTTTCAACGAATCTCTTGATTGATTCCTTCGTTTGAATAAGTGAATCTGTTGAAAATATAATCGTAGCTTGACTAGACATACCATAATCCTCCTTTTCTTTTTCGTAATTTATTTCGACATACGAAACAAATTACCCTTTCTTTTTACGAAAAATTTCTCGCCTCTTCCTTCACTAAAGTATCTTTTTTTAGCTCAGGATGTGCATTCCGAATGACTGACGGCCTGGCAAGAATAAGGATACTAATAATAAGTAAGCTAGAAGAGAGAAGTAAAATTAATTGAGCAGGAAAAATATCATATAAAAATCCATATATGACCATTCCTAAAGGCATAAGTGCAATTGACATTGTCTCAAGAATGGAAAAGACACGACCTTTAAAATCATCATCAATTCCCTTTTGCATCATTACTTGAATAGGCGTATTCACAATGATTACCATGCTTCCTAATCCAAACATTATAAGGACATAATAAGCAACGACAACGCCATATGAAAAGGAAACCCATAATGGTAATCCAATTAAAGCCATAATACTACCCATTCCTATAATCCCACGCTTTGAAATAAGCAATGGGAATTTAAATTCTTTCCTCATTGAGAGATACATGGATAACAGCAGCATTCCTGCAGCAAATGCCCCTTGTGTTAACCCAAAATGAGGAGGTTCCATCTTCAATTTTTCGATAAGGATAAACGAATAGCCGACCTCAAACGCTCCTAACAGAAAATTGATAAGCAATGCAATCCATATGATGGTTGTAAGTAGTGGTTGAAGTTTCAAGTATTGGATTCCTGCTTTCATGCTTTGCCACATCGATTCTTTCTTTTCCCCTTCAACCTTCTCTTTTCGGTTTGCAAAAAGATTGAAGTTCATCGTTGATTCCAGAATGATCGCAATCGTTGAGGCAAACATGTATACCAACAAAAACACAGGCATTGATACGACGCCATATAACAAGCCTCCAACTGCAGGACTCCCTATTGATGCAAAGGAAATTGACATTTGATTGAGCGACATTGCTTTCTGAATTCTCTCTTTATCGACAAGCCCACTAATTGAGGATGTAAATGTTACGCCAGAAAATGTTGAGGTAATGGATAAAATACTTGTTGTTATATAAATCGCGATTAATGATAAACCAATATTGAGTGTTACAACTAGAAGACCACCAATCGCAATCGTTGTTCCGATCTGAGCAATTATGACTGTTTTCTTCCTTGAGTAATTATCTGCAACATAGCCTGCAAACGGCGCGATAAGAGCACGTGGCAATAAACTACAAATTAAATTTGTTGCAAAGCTTGTTGCAGAAC